>NZ_JABXGF010000062.1:0-20986 GCF_025407985.1 Curtobacterium sp. C2H10
CTCCACGCGCACCCGGATCTCGTTCGAGGCGGCCGCAACGGACGGCGCACGCAAGGTGCGACATGGTCGACGTCGGACGACCTCGACCGTGTCGCACCACGTCGGTGCGCGGCGCGCGGCACACGGCGCCCGGCACACGGCCACGAGCCGCACGCGGCCGCTCAGCGGCTCAGCGCGGCGCCGGACCACCCCAGGGGTTCGACGGGGGCTGCGGCGGCGCGTACGGCGGCACCTGGGCCCCCTGCGCCCCCGGCTGACCCGGCCGACCCTGCTGCGACGACGGCTGCACGGTCGCCGGCGGCACCGCGTCGGCCGGTCGGACCGTCCCGGGCGTGCCGGGTGCTCCGGGCGCACGACGTCCGCCCCGGGGCCGCCCGAGCCAGAGCCACGCCGCGGTCGACGTCGCGATGAGCATCAGCGTGAACGGCACACCGGACTGCAGCGGGCGGGTGACGACGTCGATGAGGAGCTGGGCGCCTCCCGAGCGGACGGCGCTGAACGTGCCCGTGAAGACCCCGACGAGCGCCAGGGCGATCGTCCCAGCGGCCCCGGCGAGCACGGCGCGGAGGAGCACCGTCGGCAGCGGGCTCCGTCGGTCGACGGGCGTGAGGAACGCCAGCGCGAGGAAGGCCCCGGCGTAGAACGGGAACGGCGTGGCGAACACCCCGGACACGAACCCGCCGACCAGGCTGCCGCCCGCGCCGTAGCTCGCGAACGGGTGCACCACGAACGAGGCGCCGAGCAGGCCGACGAGCCCTGAGACGAACTCGACGAGGACGATCGACACGACGGCGATGAGTGCGCCGGCCGTGTTCGTGACCGACGCTCCCGGAGCGAAGGCCCGACGCGGATCCGCCGGCGTCCGCGGTGGGCGCGGAGCCGGCGCTGCCCCGCCGTACTGCGGCCCGCGGTACGGGCCGCCCTGCGGCGCACCGTACGGGACGCCGGACTGCTGCGGCCCGCCGTACGGGGCACCGGACTGCTGCGGTCCCCCGTACGCTCCGCCCTGCTGCTGCGGGGCACCGGCGGGCGGCGCGGGCTGGGACCAGCCCGCGCCGTAGTACCCACGATCGTGCTGCGACCGCTGCGGATCGCCGGGGTTCGACATCGTCAGTTCCCCAGGATCACGGCGCCGTCGTCGGTGTCGTCACCCTCGGCCGTCGCCGGTGCGCTGATGCTCGGGGACGAGACGCGACGGGACCGCGAACGGCCCTGCCCCGGCTGCTTGGGCTCGGGGAGCGCCTGCAGCACGGAGTCGAGCAGGGACTCGGCGTCCCCGCTGACCTGGCGCGGCTCGCGCTTCGTGGCGGCGATCGGGATGTCGAGGATCGCGACCGAGGTCTCGGCCGGGGTCACCGGGGCGCTCGAGCTCACCCGACGGCGGGTCGGCGCCTTGGCCGGCACGTCCTCGACGACGGGGGCAGCAGCGACCGGAGCCGCCGCAGCCGGAGCGGCGTCAGCCGACGTGCCCTGCTCGGGCGCGGACGGTGCATCGGGCGCCGTGGACGCGCCGGACGCGGTGTCCGCCGTCGTCTCGGGCGCACCGGCACCACGGCCACCACGGCGACGTCGACGCTTCGAGCCCGACGACTGCTCGCCGTGCTCGGACTGCGACGCACCGGTGTCCGGACCGGACTCCGTGGCGGGTGCCTCCGGAGCCGATGCCGCCGATGACGCCGATGACGCCGATGACGCCGAACCCGCCGACACTGCCGAGGACGCCGAAGCCGGCGTCGCAGCCCCGTCGTGCTCCTCGTGCGGGATGGTCGATGCGGCGATCCGGGACAGCGCGCTCTTCACGTCGTCCGTGATCTGGTGCGCGTGCGACGAGCCGTTGCCGGACCCGCCGTTGCCGCCGCCGTTCGACCCGTTCCCACCGTTCCCACCGTTCGAACCGTTCGAACCGTTCGAACCGTTGGACCCGCCGTTGCCGGCCCCACCGCGGCTCTTGCGACGGCTCTTCGACGGCCCCGGGTCGGCGTTGTTGTCGTTGACCTTGGCGTTGACCTCGTCGAGGGACTCGCGGAGCCCCACGCCGATCTTCTTGCGGGTCATCTGCACGAGGCCGAGCGAGGTGACCTCGGCGACCTGGTGCTTCGTCCGGTCACGGCTGAGGCACTCGACGAGTCGACGCAGCACGAGGTCGCGGTTCGACTCGAGCACCATGTCGATGAAGTCGACGACGATGATGCCGCCGATGTCCCGCAGGCGGAGCTGGCGGACGATCTCCTCGGCCGCTTCGAGGTTGTTCTTCGTGACGGTCTCCTCGAGGTTGCCGCCGGACCCGACGAACTTCCCCGTGTTGACGTCGACGACCGTCATGGCCTCGGTGCGGTCGATCACGAGCGAACCACCGGAGGGCAGCCAGACCTTGCGGTCGAGAGCCTTCTCGATCTGCTCGTTGAGGCGGTACTCCTCGAAGGAGTCCGGGCCGTCGTAGATCTCGACGCGGTCCTTGAGGTCCGGCGCGACCGCGGTGAGGTACTCGTCGATCGTCTCGCGCGCCGCGGAGCCGTCGATGATGAGCTTGGTGAAGTCCTCGTTGAAGACGTCGCGGACGATCTTCACGAGCAGGTCCGGCTCCGAGTGGAGCATGACCGGCGCCTGGCCGTTCGCGACCTTCTTCTGGATCGCCTCCCACTGGCTGGTGAGCCGCTGCACGTCGCGGGTGAGCTGCTCCTCGGTCGCGCCCTCGGCGGCGGTGCGGACGATGACGCCCGCGTGCTCCGGGAGGACCTCCTTGAGGATCTTCTTGAGGCGCGCACGCTCGGTGTCCGGCAGCTTGCGCGAGATGCCGTTCATCGAGCCGTTCGGCACGTACACGAGGTAGCGACCCGGCAGCGAGACCTGGCTCGTCAGACGGGCGCCCTTGTGCCCGACCGGGTCCTTCGTGACCTGCACGAGGACCTTGTCGCCCGGCTTGAGCGCGGCTTCGATCCGACGGCCGTGGTTGCCGGTGTCGACCGAGTTCCAGTCGACCTCGCCCGCGTACAGCACGGCGTTGCGACCGCGACCGATGTCGACGAACGCCGCCTCCATCGAGGGCAGGACGTTCTGCACCTTGCCGAGGTAGACGTTGCCGATGAGCGACACGTTGTGCGACTTCGTCACGTAGTGCTCGGCGAGGACACCGTCCTCGAGCACGCCGATCTCGATCTTCGAGGCGCTCGACCGGACGATCATCTGCCGGTCGACGCTCTCGCGGCGGGCGAGGAACTCGTCCTCGGTGACGACTTGGCGACGACGACCGGCATCGCGCCCGTCGCGGCGGCGCTGCTTCTTCGCCTCGAGCCGCGTCGAGCCCTTCACCTTCTGCGGCTCGGTGATGTACTCGACCTCGCGGCGGCGGGGCTCCTGGTGGTCCCGCGGCTCGCGCGGCTCACGGGGCTCACGGCCTTCGCGGTCGGCGCTCGTGCCGCGGCGACGCGACCGACGGCGTCCGCCGCCCTGCTCGTCGTCGTCGTCCTCGTCGTGACGGGGCGCGCGCTCGGGCAGGTCCGGCAGGACCGGGGCGTGGAAGATCAGGCTGAGCGTGCTCGTCGCCTTGGGGACGAACGGCTCGTCGACGGGCTCCGCCGGACTGGAGGCGCTGCTCGCGTCCGCCTCGACCGTCGCGGCCGGTGCGGCTGCGGTCTCGGTGTCGTCACCGGCCGTGATGACCGGCAGGTCGCCCGTGAGGGTGCTCACGTCGTGCGGCTCGTCGCCGCCGGCGGTCGCCTCGACGGCGACCGACACGGTGGGCGCCTCCGGCGCTCCCCCGGCTTCGGGCGCTACGTCCGTCACCGCGAGCGTCTCCGCACCGGCCTCGGTCGTGCCGTCCGCCGGAGACCCGGTCACCTGCTCGACGGGACCGGTCTGCGCGGCGTCACCCCGTGCCTCCTGGCCGGCCGACCGGGCGCGCCGACCGCCGAACAGGCGGCCTCGACGCTTCGGTGCGACTTCTTCGTTGTTCGTGTTGTCGTTGTTCTGCTCCACCATGGACCTGGTGCACTCCTTGACCCCGCTCGCATCCTGTCCGGACGGCGGGAATTCTGTAGTTGTAGCGGGTGGCGACCACGCCCCCGCGTTCGCTGTCTTGTGACCGTCGCGTCGCGCGCGTCCCGGTCACGGTGCGCTCTCACCGCACCTGATCGTCCGGGCTGGGCCCGGAAAGCTTTCGTCGTCGTGCGGATGGCCGCACGACCTCCAGGGATTATCGCATGCCGCACCGGGAAAGGACCGGATCGAGCATGCGATGATGACGCCGTGAGCACGCCAGCACCTGCCGTCCGCCGTCCGATCGCCATGGGCGTCTTCCTCCTGATCACCGGCGCGGTGGGTCTCTACGGGGCGTTCCGACTGGTCATCGACGAGTTCGAGAAGTACGCGCACCCCCAGGCAGTGCTGTCCTGCGACGTCAACCCGTTCATCAACTGCTCCGACGTGATGGCCAGCTGGCAGGGGCACCTGCTCGGGTTCCCGAACCCGCTGCTCGGCGTCATGGGCTTCGTCGCGCCGATCGCCGTCGCGGTCATGCTCCTCGCCGGGTTCCGGAACGGTTCGCGCTGGTTCTGGATCGCGTTCAACGCGGGCGTGTTCCTGGCGTGGGTCTTCGTCACGTGGCTCTTCACCCAGACCGTCTGGTTCATCGGCGCGCTCTGCCCCTGGTGCATGCTCGTGTGGTCGATGACGATCCCGATGTTCTGGGTGTTCACGATCTGGAACGCCGCGCAGGGACGCTTCGGTGTCGGCGCCCAGCGGCTCGGTCGGACCCTGCTGCCCTTCTGCTGGGCGTTCCCGCTGGCGAACTACCTGTTCATCGCCGTGTCGATCCTCATCGTGTTCCCGCGGGTCCTCTCCTCCTTCTGAGCGCCCGCTGAGCGTTGCCGATGACGCGTCACCGAATTCCTGGGTCCTTCCCAGCCAGATCGGCCGATCGGCCCACCGGCACGACCTACGCTCGATGGCGATGAGCGAGAACGAGAGCAAGAAGGCCCGGCGGGAGGCAGCGCGGGAGCGCGCACGCCTCGCCCGCGCGAAGGAGCAGGCGCGTCGACGCCGCAACAAGACCCTGGGGATCAGCGGCATCATCGTCGGCGCGCTCGCGGTCGCCGCGATCGTCGTCGTGGTGGTCGCGAACTCCGTGCAACCCGCCGGCCCCGGGCCGAAGAACATGGCGAGCGACGGTGTGCTCCTGACGGGCTCGAACGGGCAGATCGTCCCCGTCACCACGAAGGCCACGCCGGAGGGCGGGAAGCCGACCCCGACGAAGCAGGACGACTCGGTCGCGAACATCACGGTGTACTCGGACTACATGTGCCCGTACTGCAACCAGTTCGAGACGAGCCAGATGTCCCAGATCCAGCAGTGGGTGAAGGACGGCTCGGCGACGCTCGAGCTGCACCCGTTCAACCTGCTCGACCGCGTGTCCCTCGGCTCGAAGTACTCGACCCGTTCGGCCGCCGCCGCGGCCTGCGTCGCGAACTACGACCCGGACGCGTTCCTCGCGTACAACACGTCGCTCTACGAGAACCAGCCGTCCGAGAGCACGCGCGGCCTCACGAACGACAAGCTCGCATCGCTGGCGAAGGCCGCCGGGGCGACGAACGAGAACGTGGCGTCCTGCATCACGGACCAGGAGTTCGCCGGGTGGGTTGCCGACGCGACGAACCGGGTGCTCAACGACCCGATCCCGAACTCGTCGCTCGACAAGGTCACCGGTACCCCCACCGTGATCGTCAACGGCAAGCAGTACAACGGCTCGCTCACCGACACGGACGCCTTCGCCGCGTTCGTGGAGCAGAACGGTGGGACGGCGTAGTCCCGGCCGCTCCGGACGACGACGGCCCCCGCTTCCGATCGGAAGCGGGGGCCGTCGTCGTACGGCGTGCTACTTCGACGCGGCGTCGATCTCGGTGATCACGTCGGTCAGCGTGGCGATCTTCTTGCCGTTCACGAGGACGGTCGGCGTGCCGAAGCCCTGCGTGCCCTGCAGTGCCGGATCGGCCAGCACGGCGTTCGTGGACTTCGTCACCCACCCGCGGAAGCGCTCGCTCGACAGGCACTCGGAGACGTTCGACCCGGTCGCTCCGCCGGCCGTGACGAGCTTCGCGATCTCGGCGTTCGTCAGGCCCTTCGTGCCCTCCTCCGGCTGGTTGTCGAAGAACTGCGTCTGGACGTCGAGGAACTTGTCCGGCGCGTAGTTCGCGACGCACATCGCGGCGTTCGCGGCACGGCTGGCGTACCGCGAGTTCTGGTAGCTGCGGTCGAGGATCGACACGGGCTGGATCGCGAGGGTCGCGTCGCCCGACTTCACCTTGTCGAGGATCTGGTCGGCGTAGGCGGCCTCGAACTGCTTGCAGACGGGGCAGGCCCAGTCGACGTACTCAGTGACCTGGACCTTCCCGTCGGCGGCCGCGGTGGGCACCGGGGACGGGGTGGCCTTCGCCGCCACCGCGCCGGAGGTCACGGGGGTGACCGTGCCGTCGCTGCCGGTGAACTGGATCGCACCGGTCGCCATGTTCTTCGGACCGGCCGCGGACACGGCGGGCTGGTTGTTCACGTTCACCACCACGATCGCGACGATCGCGGCGACGGCGATGATCCCGAGGCCGATGCCGCCCTGCAGGAACCAGCGGTTGCGGCGCTTGCGGCGCTTCTCGGCCTCGGCGCGCTGCCGGGCGACGTCACGGGCGTGCTGGCGACGCTCGTTCTTCGTGGGACGGTCGTTGTTCGTCACGCGTCGGTCCTCCGGACTCAGGCGAACCAGAGCGCGAGCTCGCGCGCCGACGACTCGGGGCTGTCGGAGCCGTGCACGAGGTTCTGCTGCACCTTGAGGCCCCAGTCGCGGCCGAGGTCACCGCGGATCGTCCCCGGCGCGGCCGAGGTCGGGTCGGTGGTGCCGGCGAGCGACCGGAAGCCGGCGATGACGCCGTTGCCGGCGACGCGCACGGCGACGACCGGGCCGGACTGCATGAACTCGACGAGGGGCTCGAAGAACGGCTTGCCCTGGTGCTCCTCGTAGTGGGCGTCGAGCAGGTCACGGGGCGCCGTCACCATCTTCAGGTCGACGATCTCGTAGCCCTTGGCCTCGATCCGGCGGAGGATCTCACCGGTGAGCTGGCGGGCGACGCCGTCGGGCTTGACGAGGACGAGGGTCTCTTCGAGATCGGACACGCGGAACTCCTGGTGTTTCGTGGTCGAACGGGGTGGTCAGTCCTCGCCGAGGGCCGCGCGTCTCGCGGCGTTCTGACGGTCGAGCTGACCGCCCTTGACGAAGCAGAAGACCCACAGCGCCAGGAACACCACGGCCACGGCGAACATGAACGGTTCGATGAACCCGGTGGCGAGGATGGCCGCCTGCAGCAGCCACCCGAACCCTACACCGGCGCGGTTGCCGGTCAGGCGAGAGGCCAGCGCCAGCACGATCATCGAGCCGATGCCACCGCCGAACGCGACCGCCGGCGGGAGGGTCCCCTTGCCGAACACGACGAGCATCGGGAAGAAGAACATGATCGCCTCGAGCACGAGGGTGATCGACAGCAGGCTCTCCCGTGCACCGCGATCGCGTCGCGGCCGACGGGTGCGCGGTGCGCGTGGGGTCCTGGAGGCGCGGCCCGCGTCCGTCACTTCGTCCCGCCTTCGGCGTGGACCAGGTCCATGACGCGGCCCACCATCACGATCGAGCCCGCGACGAGCACCATGGCGTCGTCCGCCTCGGCGTCGTCCGCGAGGTCACGGGCTTCCTGGAGGGCGGCCTCGAGCGACGGCTCGACGACGACCCGGTCCTCGCCGACCTCGTCGACGACGACCCGGGCGAACTCGTCCGCGTCGAGGGCGCGCTCCCCCGGCGGCTGGGTCACGACGAAGGTCGCGACGGTGTCCTTGAGCGCGCGGACGAAGCCGCGGGCGTCCTTGTCGCCGAGGATGCCGACGACGCCGACCACGTGCTCGGACGGGAACGCCACGGGGAGCGCCTCGGCGAGCGCGCGTGCGCCGTGCGGGTTGTGCGCCGCGTCGACCACCACGGTCGGACCCGTGGCGATCGGCTGGAGTCGGCCGGGGCTGGTCGCACCGGCGAGTCCCTCGGACAGGACGTCCTCGTCGAGGGCCTGCGAACCGCGGCCGAGGAAGGCCTCGACGGCGGCGATCGCGACGGCGGCGTTGTGGGCCTGGTGCCGGCCGAAGAGCGGCAGGAACAGGTCGTCGTAGCGTCCGGCGATGCCCTGCACGGTGATGAGCTGGCCGCCGACGGCCGGCGTCACGTCGACGAGCCGGAAGCCGTCCCCCTCGACCGCGAGGGTCGACTCGGTGAGCTCGGCCGCGCGCTGCAGCTCGGCGAGCGCCTCGGGCGTCTGCGCGCTCGAGACGATCGACGACGAGGGCTTGATGATCCCGGACTTCGTTCGGGCGATCTCGGCGACGGTGCCGCCGAGCTGCTTGGCGTGGTCGATCGCGATCGGCGTGAACACCTGCACCTGGCTCTGCACGACGTTGGTGGAGTCCCACTCGCCGCCCATGCCGACCTCGATCACGGCGACGTCGACCGGAGCCTCGGCGAAGCACGCCAGGGCGAGGACGGTCAGCGCCTCGAAGAAGGTCAGCGGGAGCTCGCCCTTGTCGGTGAGCTCCTGGTCGGTCATCTCGAGGATCGGGGCGATGTCGTCCCAGTTCTCCACGAAGCGGTCGGCGGCGATCGGGGTGCCGTCGATGACGATGCGCTCCCGGATCGACACCAGGTGCGGGCTCGTCATGAGGCCGGTCCGGAGGCCGTGTGCCCGGACGATGCTCTCGGCCATGCGCGCGGTCGAGGTCTTGCCGTTCGTGCCGGTCAGGTGGATCACGGGGTACGACAGGTGCGGGTCGCCGAGGAGCTCGACGGCGCGCCGGGTCGCGGACAGCCGGTGTTCGGGCGACTGCTCGCCGATCCGGGCGTACAGGGCCGCCTCGACGCGCTTGACCTCGTCGTCGTCCGCACCGTAGGGCACGGCGTCGGCGGGATCCGTCGCACCGGCGGGGCCGACGGGGATCTCGATGCCGTCCTCGGACGGTTCTTCGGGGTACTCGCTCATGCGCGTGACACCTCCACGGTCACCTTCGCACCGTCACCGACGTCGGTGGTGGTGCCGTTTGCCCCGAGGGGCACGATCTCGACGCTCGTCGACAGGGTCTCCCCCGCGATGAGCTGCTGGTGGGTGCGGACCGCCGCGTCGGCGACCTCGTCCGCACCGAGGGTGAGGACGATGCGGTCGCTGACGTCGAGGTCGGCGTCACGGCGGGCCTGCTGGACGGCGCGGACGACGTCGCGGGCGAGCCCCTCGGCCTCGAGCTCGGGCGTCGTCACGGTGTCGAGCACCGCGAAGCCGCCGCCGTCGAGGAACGCCACCGCCACGGAGTCGTCGGCAACGGTGAGGTCGAGCGTGTACTCGCCCTCGACGAGGTCGACGCCGCCGACGGTCACGCCGGACTCGGTCGCGGTCCAGTCGCCCTTCTTGGCGGCCGGGATGACCTGCTGGACCTGCTTGCCGATGCGGGGTCCGGCGGCGCGGGCGTTCACGGTGAGCTTCCGCTCGATGCCGTACCGACCGAGCGACGACTCCTCCTGCTGCTCGAGCACGACCTGCTTGACGTTGAGCTCGTCGCGGAGGATGTCCACGAAGGGCTCGACGGCCGCCGGGTCGGGCACCACGAGCGTCAGGGTGGCGAGGGGCAGGCGGACGCGCGTGCCGGTGGCCTTGCGGAGCGCGAGCCCCTTCGAGGCGACGTCCCGCACGCGGTCCATGGCGTCGACGAGCGCCTGATCGGCCGGGAACTCCTCGGCGTCGGGGAAGTCCTCGAGGTGGACGCTGCGGCCGCCGGTCAGTCCCCGCCAGACCGCGTCGGTCACGAGCGGGGCGAGGGGTGCGGCGACGCGGGTGAGCGTCTCGAGCACGGTGTACAGCGTGTCGAACGCGGCACGGGCCTCGGGCGAGGACTCGGCGCCGAGCCAGAACTTGTCGCGCGACCGGCGCACGTACCAGTTCGTCAGCACGTCGGCGAAGTCGCGGACGGCCTGGGCGGCGAGCGGGGTGTCGAGCGCGTCCAGGTGCTGCTGCACGTCCGACACGAGCACCCGGGTCTTCGCGAGCAGGTAGCGGTCGAGCACGTCGGTGCTCGCCGTGCTCCGCGACGCCTGGTACCCGGACTCCCCCGACGCGTTCGCGTAGAGGGTGAAGAAGTAGTACGTCGACCAGAGCGGGAGCAGGAACTCGCGGACGCCCTGGCGGATGCCCTCTTCCGTGACGACGAGGTTCCCGCCGCGGATGACCGACGACGACATCAGGAACCAGCGCATCGCGTCGGCACCGTCGCGGTCGAACACCTCGGAGACGTCCGGGTAGTTCCGGAGCGACTTCGACATCTTCTGGCCGTCGGAGCCGAGCACGATGCCGTGGCTGATGACGTTCTTGTACGCCGGCCGGTCGAACAGCGCGGTGGACAGCACGTGCATGACGTAGAACCAGCCGCGGGTCTGCCCGATGTACTCGACGATGAAGTCGGCCGGGTTGTGCGACTCGAACCACTCGCGGTTCTCGAACGGGTAGTGCACCTGGGCGTACGGCATCGACCCGGAGTCGAACCAGACGTCGAACACGTCGGTGATCCGGCGCATCGTCGACTTCCCGGTGGGGTCGTCCGGGTTGGGGCGCGTCAGGTCGTCGATGAACGGGCGGTGCAGGTCGACCTCGCCGTCGGCGTTCACCGGCAGTCGACCGAAGTCACGCTCGATCTCCTCGAGTGAGCCGTACACGTCGGTGCGCGGGTGTTCGGGGTCGTCGGACTGCCACACCGGGATCGGCGTGCCGAAGTACCGGTTGCGGGACACCGACCAGTCGATGGCGTTGCCGACCCACTTGCCGAACTGACCGTCCTTGACGTTGTCCGGCACCCAGTTGATGTCCTGGTTGAGCTCGCCCATGCGGTCGCGGAACTCGGTCACGCGGACGAACCAGCTCGACACGGCCTTGTAGATGAGGGGCTTCCGGCAGCGCCAGCAGTGCGGGTAGCTGTGCTCGTAGGACGCCTGGCGGAGCAGTCGACCGGCGTCGCGGACGGCCTTCGTGAGGGGCTTGTTCGCGTCCGACCAGAGCATGCCGGCGACCTCGCCGAACTGCGACGTGAAGACACCGCCCTCGTCGAGCGACAGCACCACGGGGATCCCCGCGGCGGCGCAGACCACCTGGTCGTCGGCACCGTAGGCCGGGGCCTGGTGCACGATCCCGGTGCCCTCGCCCGTCTCGACGTAGTCGGCGACGAGGATCTTCCAGGCGTTCTCCATGCCCTCGGTCTCCGCGAGGAAGTCGAAGAGGCGCTCGTACTCGACGCCGTCGAGCTCCGCACCCGTCAGGGTGCGGACGACCGCGGCAGCGGCGTCCTCGGCGCTCTCGTAGCCGAGGTCCTTCGCGTACGCGGCCACGGTGTCCGACGCCAGCATGTACCGGGCGGAACCGGCGGTGCCACCGTCAGCCGCGCCTCCTGGGCCGGCGGGCAGCACCACGTACGAAACCGCAGGCCCGACGGCCAGCGCGGCGTTCGTGGGCAGGGTCCAGGGGGTCGTCGTCCAGGCGAGCGCACGCACGCCGGCCAGCCCGAGCGACTCGGCGCGCGCACCCCGCAGCGGGAACGACACCGTGACGGACTGGTCCTGGCGCATCTTGTAGACGTCGTCGTCCATGCGCAGCTCGTGGTTCGACAGCGGCGTCTGGTCGTTCCAGCAGTACGGCAGGACCCGGAAGCCCTCGTACGCGAGCCCCTTGTCCCAGAGCTGCTTCCACGCCCACAGCACGCTCTCCATGAACGTCACGTCGAGGGTCTTGTAGTCGTTCTCGAAGTCGACCCAGCGCGCCTGGCGGGTGACGTACTGCTGCCACTCGTCGGTGTACTGCAGGACGGACTTCTTGGCGGCGGCGTTGAAGACGTCGACGCCCATCTCGTCGATCTCGTGCTTCTCGGTGATGCCGAGCTGGCGCATCGCCTCGAGCTCGGCGGGCAGGCCGTGCGTGTCCCAGCCGAAGCGACGGTGCACCTGCTTGCCGCGCATGGTCTGGTAGCGCGGGAAGACGTCCTTCGCGTACCCGGTCAGGAGGTGGCCGTAGTGCGGCAGGCCGTTGGCGAACGGCGGGCCGTCGTAGAACGTCCACTCGTCGCAGCCCTCGCGCTGGTCGATCGACGCCTGGAACGTGCCGTCGCCCTTCCAGAAGGCGAGGATCCCCTGCTCGACGGCGGGGAAGGACGGCGACGGGACGACGCCGTCTGCGTCGGAATCAAGTGGGTAGCGCACCGCGGGGCTCCTGTGGGTTGCCGGTTCTCAGGACCACGAGGACGGAGCAGGCTCCGCGGTACCACCTCGCTTGCCGCTCCGGGTGACCCGGGGCGACCGCTCGTTGCCGGGGCGTGCGCGGCCCGGTCCGCCCGGTTCTACTGCCGGCGGTCGATGGTGCTGACGGCCGGGTTCTTCCGGAGGCTCCCCGGTGATGGCCGGATCGACGCCTGTGTGCACGAGTTTAGCGGACGAGAGCATGCTGGAGCGATGCCCTCGTCAGATGCTGCCCCCGCGCAGCAGGAGCGTCCCGATTCCCTGCTCACCGTCGTCATCGCGTTCGGCGCGAACCTGCTCGTCGCGATCGCCAAGACGATCGCCTCCCTGATCTCCGGATCGGCGTCCATGGTCGCCGAGGCCGCACACTCGTGGGCCGACACCGGCAACGAGATCTTCCTGCTCGTCGCCGAACGGCGTGGCTCGAGGAAGCGCGACACCGCGCACCCGCTCGGCTACGGCCGTGAGACGTACATCTGGTCGATGTTCGCCGCGTTCGGCCTCTTCACCGCCGGCGCCATCGTCTCGATCTACCACGGCATCACCGAGCTCGGGGACACCGGGCCGGCCGAGGACGTGCTCCTGAACTACATCGTCCTCGGGCTGTCGTTCTGCCTCGAGGGCACGAGCTTCCTGCAGGCGTACCGGCAGGCGCACGGCGCGGCGACGAAGCGGCGGGTGCCGGTGCTCCGGCACGTCCTGCAGTCGTCGAACCCGACCCTCCGTGCCGTCTTCGCCGAGGACGCCGCGGCGCTCATCGGCCTCGTGGTCGCGTTCCTCGGGGTGTTCCTCCACCAGGTCACCGGCCTCGCGGTCTTCGACGCCATCGGCTCGATCGCGATCGGCATCCTGCTCGGGGTCGTCGCGATCGTCCTGATCGACCGCAACCGCCGGTTCCTGCTCGGGGAGAGCACGTCCCCGGAGCTCGAGAACGCGGTGCTCGTCGAGATGCTCGGGCGGTCGCAGATCGAGCGCGTCACCTACCTGCACCTCGAGTTCGTCGGGCCCTCGCGGGTCTACCTCGTCGCCGCGGTCGACCTGACCGGCAACGAGAACGAGGAGCACGTGGCGGTGCGGTTGCGCGACGTCGAGAAGTCCCTCGAGGAGAGCCAGTACATCGAGGAGGCCGTGCTCACCCTGAGCTACCCCGGCGACGAGTCGCTCGTGCCGACGGGCGACGATGTGCCCGAGGTGGTGCGGGACGGGACGGCCGAGGACGTCGCCGCGGGCGGGGCCGGCACGCTCCGGACGGACTGAGCCGCACGCGGCTGCTGCGCGGTCGGGTCAGCCGCGGTCGGCGGGCACCAGGGTGGCGGTGTCCCCGCGGCGCTCGATCACCAGGCCGTCCCGCACGACCCACACCCGCAGCGCGTCGAGCCGGAACTCCTCGAACCGCTCCGGGTGCTCCCGCAGCAGGGCCCGCAGGTCGTCGTCCATCGGGAACCGCGGGTCGATCCCGGCGACGAGCACGCCGTAGTCCCCGTGCGTCACCCCCTGGGTCGCGCCACGACGGCCGATGAACACCGCGAACGACTGCTGCGCCGACCCCGACACGAGGACCCGGACGTCGTCCGGCACCCCGCGTTCCTCGAGGACCCCCTCGAGCCGGGCGAACCCGGTGGTGCGCGTCTCGGCGACGGTCCGCACCACGACGACCGCGGGGACGATCGTCACGACGACGGCGAGGAGCGCCACCACGGTCGTGAGCGGCGGCCGCAGCCGGGCGAGCCGGGTGTACCCGACCGCGGCGAGCGCGATGATCCAGGGCATCCACGCCTGGTAGTAGTGCGGCAGTGCGACGTTGGCCGTCGAGTAGAAGACGACGAGGATCCCGAGCGCGATCCCGAGGAGCGCGACGAGCCGGTCCGGGCGGATCGCGAACGCCGCGGCCGTGCCGACCAGGAGCACGACGACCGTCGGCCACCCGACCCCCTCGACGACCCGCACGAAGTTCGTCCACCACGGCGCGATCATGTACGTCTTCCCGAGGACCGAGATGATGTGCCCGCGGGTGTCGTGCTTGCCCTGGAACTCGATCATGAAGGTGATCGCCCGGACCCCGCCGACGGGCACGTACGCGACGACGAACACCACGGCGAACGCCGCGGCGGCCGCGACGCCCCCGGTCAGCAGCCCGGACCAGCGCCGGAACAGCAGCGGGATCGCGACGAGCGCGAGCACGAGGACGGTGGTGGTGACCTTCGACGTGACCGACAGCGCCAGCAGGGCACCGGCGAGCGCCATCCACCACCAGCCGTCCCAGGCCGTGGTCCGGTCGGCGGGGCGTCGGGGTCGGGTCGCCCACTGCCAGGCCGCGGCGAGCGCCGCCACGGCGAAGAAGGTCATCAGCGGTTCGAGGAGGGCGAGCCGGTCGATCCGTGCGGCCGTGCCGGACGCGACGTCCGCCCACGTCGGCGAGTCCCCACGCGGCGTGAGCCACCAGAGCCCGGCGGCGAGCACGGCGCCCCAGTACCCGATCGGACGCCGGAGCCAGGCGAACAGGACGATGCCGGTGCCGAACGAGGCTGTCGCGGCGACGAGACGGGGCCCGAGCACGCCCTCGCCGAACACGAGCTGCGCGACGCCGAACAGGTACTTGCCGGTCGGCGGGTGCTGCAGGTTCGAGGTGAGCACCCCGTGCACGTAGTCCCACCCGGCCCGCGTGTAGGTGAACTCGTCGACGTAGGTGCTCTGTCTGCCGATGTGCCAGTACGCGACGAACACCCCCGCGAGGGCGACCACGGCGAAGACCGCGGTTCGTGTCCATCGCGCGCGGGTCATGGGGAGAGAGCCTATTGGGCCGGACCTCAGTGGGAGTCGAGACCCGCTGCGACCGGGGTGAGCGCCGCCCCGACGTACTCGACGAGCGGTCGGCGCCCGACCCCGTCCGAGACCCAGACGCCGAAGGCCGCTGCGGCCGCCCCGAGCATGGCGCCGGAAACCGTCTGGGGCCAGAGCGCCGCCGGGTGCTCCCCCGTCCGGCGGGCGACGAAGGCCGCCACCGCCGCGTGCTGGGCCGTCACCCGTGCCGCGACGCTCGCCACGAGCTCGGCCCCGATGCCCATCACCTCGGCCTGTGCGATCGCCCAGGGGACCCGGTCGGGGTCGTGGGCGCGGGCGGTGGCGAGCAGCGCGGCCTCGACGGCCCGCACCGCGGACTCCTCGGTCGAGGCGGCGAGGCACGCCGGGAGCGTCGCGACCGCGGCGTCGAGGTCGAGCCAGAGCACGTCGGACTTCGCCGTGAAGTAGTTGAAGAACGTCGCACGGCTGACCCCGGCCCGTGCGGCGATCTGGTCGACCGTGGTCCGGCCGTAGCCCTGTTCGAGGAACAGCTCGGCCGCGGCGTCGGCGAGCACCTCGGCGCTCGAGCGTCGGGGGCGGCCACCGCGGCGCATCGGTTCGTCCATGGGCCCCAGTAAACCGCTAGACTCGTCCAGCCATGATCTTGGACTCAGTACAGAAAACCACCGCAGTGGTCGCCGGCGCCGCCGCACTCCTCCTCGTGCTCGCCGGCTGCACCGGTGGCGGCACCGCGACGTCGAACAGCACACCGGTCGACGGCGGCACGCTCACGTACGCCTCGGGCGACGCCGAACCCACCTGCCTCGACCCGCACGTCGGCGGCAACTACCCGCAGGCGCTCCTGTCCACCCAGTACATCGAGGAGCTCACCGCGCTCGACGACGGCAAGCCCGTCCCCGCGCTGGCGAAGTCGTGGACGACGAGCGACGACGGCAGGACGCTCACCTTCACGCTCCGCGACGACGTGACCTTCACCGACGGCACGCCCTTCGACGCCGCCGCGGTCGTGGCGAACATCGAGCACGTGCAGGACCCGGCGACCGCGTCGAGCACGGGGTACCTCGCGCTGCAGTCGATCACGAAGGCGACGGCCACCGACGACCACACCGTCACCCTGACGCTGAGCCGGCCGGACAGCGCGCTGCTCGAGTCGTTCTCGCAGCCGTGGGTCGGCATGGAGTCCCCGAAGGCGCTGGAGCGCTCGCAGGCGGTGAACTGCGAGTCGCCGGTCGGCACCGGCCCGTTCGAGGTCACCGGCTGGAAGCACGGCGACCGGGTGACGCTCCGCAAGAACGCCGACTACACGCCGCTCCGCGGCAGCACGGAGCCCCGCCTCGACGGCATCACGTGGCGCTTCCTGCCCGACTCGACCTCGCGGTACGCGGCACTGCAGTCCGGCCAGGTCGACGTCATCGACAACGCCCAGCCCGACCAGCTCACGGCAGCGTCGTCGAAGGGGTCCATCCGCGACCTCGACGCTCCGCGCCCCGGTGCGTCGAACCGCCTCGAGCTGAACTCCGGCCACGGGGTCTTCCGTGACGAGGCCGTCCGCAAGGCCTTCATCGCCGGCGCCGAGATCGACCCCGGCATCCGGTCGCTCTTCCTCGGGACGGCGAAGCGCTCGTACTCGGTGCTCTCCAGCGTCGAGCCGTACGGGTACTCCGACAAGAGCCTGTTCGAGTACTCACCGACGAAGGCGAAGCGACTCCTCGACGACGCCGGCTGGAAGGTGGGCAGCGACGGCATCCGCGAGAAGGACGGCGAGCAGCTGACCGTCACGTTCCCGGTGTCGACGAACCAGTCCGTCCCCGCCGAGCGCAGCCTGTTCCAGCAGATCCAGGCCTCCGAGAAGGCCGTCGGCTTCAAGGTCGTGCTGCAGGAGCTCGACCTCTCCAGCTGGTACGCGGCCCTCGCGGCGAACGAGTACGACGTCGTCAGCGCGCCGTACACGAAGGTGGGCGCGGACGTCCTCCGCATCCTGTACGACTCCGCCAGCATCACGCCGGCACCGTCCGGGTACTTCGCGAACCTCGCCCAGCTCGACGACCCGGAGCTCGACGACCTGCTCCAGCGGGCAGCGCAGACCTCGGACGCGTCCGAGCGCGGCGACCTCTACGAGCAGGCGCAGGAGATCATCCTGTCCAGCGGCACCGTCCTCCCGCTCTACGACCAGCAGAACCACTTCCTGCTGCGGTCGAGCGTGCACGGTGTGCAGACCACCGCGGTGTCGACGCCGTGGTTCGGCACGGCCTGGATCGACCGCTGATCGCGACCTCGCGATCGTCGGACGGGAGGCACGGATTGCGTCGCGGACGTCGAGGCACGCCCGCCGCGTGGTCGGCGTGGACCCTGTGGGGACTGCGCCGCCTGGCCGGCGGCATCGGGGTGCTCTGGGCGGTCGCCACGATCGTGTTCGTCGCGATCCGGCTCATCCCGGGCGACCCGGCGCTCGCGATCCTCGGCGGACCGGGCTCCCAGGCCTCGGCCGAGGCGGTCGCGCAGGTCCGGCAGGAGTACGGCCTCGACCGGCCGGTGCTCGTGCAGTACGCGGTGTTCCTCGGGCGTCTGGCGACCGGGCACCTCGGTGACTCGTACGCGTTCCGGACGCCGGTGTCGACGCTCCTCGGGCAGCAGCTCCCGGTCACACTGACCCTGGCCGTTGTCGGGCTCGTCGTCGCCTGGGTGCTCGCGATCGTCGCCGCGTGGTGGTCGACGCAGCGCGGTCGGTTCGCCGCGGGGCTCACGAGCGCCCTGAGCGTCACCGCGAGCGTCACCCCGCACTTCTGGCTCGGCAGCGTCCTCATCGTGGTGTTCGCCAGCGCCCTCGGCTGGGTGCCGGCGGTCAGCGACGGCTCGGTCCGTGGCTGGGTGCTGCCGGTCGTCACGGTGGCCGTGCCGGTCGCGGGGTACCTCGCCGAGACCGTCCGGGACGGCGTGGTCGACGCCCAGCGGTCGGCCTTCGCACTCGCGGCCCGCAGTCGTGGCGAGACCCGCGCGGGACTGTTCGGCCGGCACCTGCTCCGGCACGCCGCACTCCCGGGGATCGCCCTGTCCGCCTGGGCGTTCGGTTCGCTCGTGTCCGGTGCGGTCGTCGTCGAGTCGGTGTTCGCGCTCCCGGGCATCGGGCGCGCACTCGTGACCGCGGTGACGCAGCGGGACATGCCGCTCGTCGCGGGCATCGCGCTGGTGTCGGCCGCCGCGTACGTGGTCGTGCTCGCCGTCGCGGACCTCGTCGAGCGCGTGGTGGACCCGCGTGCCGGCGGGACGGCCGGGGCGGGGGCGGGGGCGACCCGGCGTCGCGCCCCGCGCGTCACCCGGCACGGGGCGGGCGCACGGTGAGCGGGATCGCCGAACCGCGCCTCCAGGCCGGTGCCCAGGGTGACGCGTCCGCCGGACGGTCCGAGCGAGTCCGTGGGGGGACGCTCGGCCCGGCCGGATGGACCGCTGCCGCCGTGGTGGCGCTGGCCGTGGTCGCGGCGGTGTGGCCGTCGCTGCTCGGCGGTGGCGACCCGCTCGCCGTGCACCCGGCGCAAGCGCTCCAGGCGCCGTCGTGGTCGAGTCCGTTCGGCACCGACGAGTCCGGGCGGGACGTCCTCGCCCGGGTCGTCGCCGGGACCCGGGCGTCGCTCGTGGTCGGTGTGGTCGCGACGCTCGTCGGCGGCGGGGTCGGGGTCGTGCTCGGCGTGGTCGCGGGACTCGGCGGACGCGTCGTCGACGGGGTCGTCGGCCGACTGACCGAGGTCGCGTTCGCGCTCCCCCTGCTCCTCGTGGCGCTCGTCGTCATCGCGGTGACCGGCCCCGGGCCCGTCCCGGCAATGCTCGCGGTCGGGTTCGCCACGGCGCCCGGGTACGCCCGGATCGTCCGCGGGCTCGTGCTCCGGGCGCGCCGCTCGCAGGTCGTCGAGACCGCCGTGCTGATGGGCCGCTCCCCCGCCGTGATCACCGTGCAGCACGTGCTCCCCGCGGCGCTCTGGCCGGTCGTGGCGGTCGGGACGCTCGGCGTCGGGCAGGCGATCGTCTGGGCCTCGGCGCTGAGCTACCTCGGCGTCGGCACCCCGCCACCCGCGCCGGAGTGGGGCGCGATGCTGGCCGACGGTCGCACGTACCTGCAGACGGCCCCGTGGATGAGCACCTTCCCCGGCCTCGCGATCGTGGTCCTCGCGACCGCGGTGACCGTGCTCGGCCGGGCGATCCGACGAACAGGAGCGATCCGATGACCGTGCTCGACGTGCAGGGGCTGACCGTCACGATCGGCGGGGCAGCGGTCGTGCAGGACGTCGCGCTGCACGTCGATGCCGGCGAGTGCGTCGCGCTCGTCGGTGCCTCCGGCTCCGGCAAGACCGTCACCGCACGGGCGGCGCTCGGCCTGTCGGCGCCCGGTTCCTCGGTCCGGGTCGACCGGCTGACCGTGGCCGGGCTCGACGTCCGGGCGTTCTCGGACCGCAGGTGGCGGAGCGTGCGCGGCTCGCGGGTCGGCTACGTCGGCCAGGAGGCCCTGGGCGCCCTGGACCCGCTGCGTCCCGTCGGGCGTGAGGTCGCGGACGCCCTCCGGCTGCACACGGACATGACGGCGGCGCAGCGGGTGGGGGCCGTGCGGGACGCGCTCGTCGCAGTCGGCCTCGACCCGGCGCTCGCCACGGACGGTCGGCTCGCGGGCACCCTGTCCGGAGGGATGCGCCAGCGCGCCCTCATCGCCGCGGCCACGGTCGGGTCGCCGGCGCTCGTCGTCGCCGACGAACCGACGACGGCGCTCGACGCCGGGGTCGCGGTCACCGTGATGGAGCAGCTGCGTGCGGCCCAGTCGCGCGGCGCCGGGCTGCTCGTCATCACGCACGACCTCGGGCTCGTCGCGGGGTGGGCGGACCGGGTGGTCGTCGTGCACGAGGGTCGCGTGGTGGAGCAGGGGCCGGTGGCCTCGGTGTTCGCGGCGCCGCAGCACGAGGCGACGCGGGCGCTGGTGCGGGCGGCGGGCGCGGGGCCCGGCGGGTCAGGCGGGTCTGCAGTGTGCGAGGTGCCGGACACGGTGCGGGGGTCGGAGCCCCGCACGGAGCGCGGAACCTCGCACGGTGCGGGCGTGGTGCTCGCGGCCGAGGGGCTCGCGCGGGCGTTCGACGGCGTCCCCGCCGTGCGCGACGTGTCGTTCGGGCTCGAGCGCGGGCGCGTCCTCGGCGTGATCGGTGCGTCGGGGTCCGGCAAGACCACGCTCGCGAGGATGCTCCTCGGCCTCGAACTCCCCGACGCCGGCACCGTCACGCTCGACTCGTCGCCGTGGGTGCCGCTCGACGAACGCACCCGCCGGCCCCTGCGGCACCGGGTGTCCGCGGTGGTGCAGGACCCCGGGGCGACGTTCGACGAGCGGTGGAGCGTGGAGCGGGTCCTCGCGGACGCGTTCACCGGCGGCGCCGAGCGGTCGGCCCGTGGTGCGCTCGGTCCCCGCATCGACGCGGCGCTCGACCAGGTGGGGCTCGACCCGGCACTCCGCCGACGCTCGCCGCTGACGCTGTCCGGCGGGCAACGGCAGCGCCTGGCGATCGCCCGCGCACTCGCGACGTCGCCCGAGGTGATCGTGCTCGACGAACCGGTCACGGCACTCGACGCCACGGTGCAGGACGCGGTGCTGACGCTCCTCGAGGGGCTCCGGGACAGCACGGGCGTGGCGATGGTCTTCGTGTCGCACGATCTCCGGGCCGTCCGGCGGATGGCCGACGACGTGCTGGTCGTGCACGAGGGCCGGGTCGTCGAGCACGGCCCCGCCGCGACGGTGTTCGACCGCCCGACGCACGCCGTGACCGCGCGCTTGCTGCGGGCCGCCGAGCGGCTCGCCGCGGGCCCGCGGCCCGAGGCCGGCGC
>NZ_JABXGF010000063.1:0-20710 GCF_025407985.1 Curtobacterium sp. C2H10
GCGCCGCACCGCGCCTCCCGTCCCGCAGGTGCCCGCCGAACGGGCGCAACACGCCGCCGGCCAGTCGCCGAGCGGGCGCGAAACGGCCCGCTCGGCGCCATGGAGCGACCGATTTCGCCCGCTCGACGAGCGGCATGAGTCGCGGGAGCCGCCGCCGCGCCGCGGGAGCGCGCCCCGGAGCTGTGGAAGTCCTCCACTTCCCTCCACGCGCTCCACATCCCTCCACCGGGTCCTCGATCCCCGTGGATTCGGGCCTCTCCGCGCCCAGGGACGCCGGAACTGAGCCTCCATCGACCCCAAAACAGGGCACGACGGCGATTTCGGGAATGATTTCCGCACCGTGGGGAGGGGAGTGGAGTAAAGTGGGGGACACAACGGTCCGGTGGAGCGGAGGGGAGGCCCGACGTGCTGCTCGGTACCCATGCCCCGAAGCTCGACGAGAAGGGTCGCGTGATCCTCCCCGCCAAGTTCCGGGACGAACTGTCCGGGGGCCTCGTGATGACCCGCGGGCAGGAGCGCTGCGTCGTCGTCTTCAGCGCGGACACGTTCGAGCAACTGCACGAGCGCATCCGCACCGCACCGATGACCTCGAAGCGCACCCGGGACTACATGCGTCTGTTCCTCTCCGGAGCGAGCGCGGAACAGCCCGACAAGCAGAACCGCGTCACCATCCCGCAGAACCTCCGCGAGTACGCGGGGCTCGAGCGGGACCTGACGGTCATCGGCTCCGGTGACCGTGCCGAGATCTGGTCGACCCCCGCGTGGGAGGCCTACTACGCAGAAGTCGAAGAGGGCTTCGCCGACAACGACGAGGAGGTGATCCCGGGGATCTTCTGATCCGTGGATCGGGACTCCCAGCCGTGCATCCCTGACACCCCTTCCCCGGTGTCAGGTCGCATGGATGGGGATCCGGACCCGCGGCCCGGAGGACGAGGGGCTGCACATGGCCGAGAACGAGACGGGCGCACAGCGCTTCCCCCACACCCCGGTGATGCTCGAGCGCATCGTCGACCTCTTCACGCCCACCCTCGAGGGGCCGGGCAGGGTCGTGGTCGACGCGACGCTCGGCATGGGCGGCCACTCCGAGGGGCTGCTCGAGCGCTTCCCGGAGCTGACGCTCATCGGCCTCGACCGCGACACCGACGCGCTCGGCATCGCGGGGGAGCGGCTCGCCCGCTTCGGTGACCGCGTCCGCCTGGTGCACACGGTCTACGACGGCATCGTCGACGCGATCGAGGGCGAGGGGTTCGACGAGGTCGACGGCGTCCTGTTCGACCTCGGCGTCAGCTCCCTGCAGCTCGACCGGGCCGAACGCGGGTTCGCGTACAGCCAGGACGCGCCGCTCGACATGCGGATGGACCGGACCGAGGGGCAAACCGCCGCCGACGTCCTCGCCACCTACGACGAGGGCGAGCTGCGCCGGATCTTCCAGCGCTACGGCGAGGAGAAGCTCGCCGGACGCTACGCCCGGGCGATCGTCGAGCGACGGGCGACTGCCCCGTTCGAGATGTCCGGCGACCTCGTCCAGGTCCTGCACGACGCGACCCCGGTGGCCATCCAGCGCCAGGGACACCCCGCGAAGCGCGTGTTCCAGGCGTTGCGCATCGAGGTGAACGCCGAACTGAGCGTCCTCGAACGGGCGATCCCGGCAGCGCTCGACGCCATCGCGGTCGGTGGCCGCATCGTCGTCGAGTCGTACCAGTCGCTCGAGGACCGCATCGTCAAGCGGGCGCTGACCGCACGGACGAAGTCGAGCGCACCCGCTGGCCTGCCGGTCGAACTGCCCGAGCACCGGCCGACGTACGAACTGGTCGTCAAGGGCGCCGAGCTGGCCGACGAGGCCGAACGCGCCGCCAACCCACGAGCAACCCCCGTGCGCCTGCGCGCGGCCGAGCGGATCCGGAAGTGACATGAGCACGAACCTCGCACTCGTCGACCCCGCCGTCGTCCCGTCCCGCGCCCCGCGTCCGACGCGGCAGAACCGGCCGGAGCTCGTCGAGGTCACCCCGACGAAGGCCCAGCGCCGTGCCCGCCCGCGCATCGCGTACGCCGTGGTGGCGGTGGCCGCCCTCGGCATCCTGCTCCTCGCGCAGCTCGGCATCAGCATGGTGCTCAGCCAGGGCGCGTACACGCTGAACTCCCTCAGCGCGGAGCAGACGAACCTCTCCCGCACGCAGCAGTCGCTGTCCGAGGAGCTGCGGGTCCTCGACTCGCCGCAGAACCTGGCCCGCAACGCGCAGGCACTCGGCATGATCGCGAACTCGACGCCGGTGTACCTCGACCCGAAGACCGGCCGGGTGTACGGCACGCCGACCCCGGCGGTCGCGGACCAGGCCACGGCGGCGACCTCGAACCAGGTCCCGAACTCGCTGCTGGACGAGGTGCCGCTCGCCGCGAAGCAGGGCGACACCTCCACCAGCAAGGAGAGCGGGCCCACGGCGGGCAGCGACGCCGCCGCGGCGGACGCTGGGAAGACCGCAGGCGCCAGCGCGTCGGCCGGGGCTTCCTCGACGGCCGACGTAGAGTCCGACCCGAACCAGCTCCAGGCCCCGTCCACCCGGTGACCTGCGGGCCGGGGGCCCTGCCGCACGACCGCTCCACCCCGGGAAGGACCGCACCGCGTGACGAAGACGATCCGCAGCCGACGACTCCGCTACAGCGTCGTGATGATCGCCGTGATCGCCCTCGTGGCGGTCTTCGTGATCCGCCTCGTCGACATCCAGGTGGTCCAGGCCGCCGCGCTCAACGAGCTGTCGAAGGAGAAGCGGAGCATCCCCGTCACGATCTACGGCACCCGAGGATCGATCGTGGACCGCAACGGGACCGAGCTCGCCGACAGCGTCACCCGGTACAACATCACGACCGCGCCACGCCTGGTCAAGAAGTTCGAGGGCAAGCTCGGCGGCACGCGGGTGAAGGACGTCTCGGTCGACCAGGCACTGACGGCACTGGCGAAGGCGTCCGGCGGTGACGTCGCCACCATGCAGAAGAACATCGCGGCCAACCCGCGGTCCGACTTCGCCTACCTCGTCAAGGGCCTCGACGTGAAGCACTACGAGGCGGTGACCGCGCTCGACATCCCCTGGATCTACAAGGAGCAGCAGGCGTCACGGGTGTACCCGACGGGTGCGACGGCCGGCAACATCACCGGCTTCATGGGCACCGACGGCGCTCAGGCCGGCCTCGAGTACGCCTACGACAAGTGCCTGGCCGGGTCGAACGGCTCCGAGACGTACGAGCGCGGGTCCGACGGTGTCCAGCTCCCGGGCAGCACCGTGACCACGAAGGAAGCCAAGGACGGCGGGACCGTCGAGACCACGATCGACAGCGACCTGCAGTACATGGCCGAGCAGACGATCGCGTCCGCCGCGAAGTCCCTGCAGGCCGAGTCGGCGACGGCGACCGTCACGAGCGTGAAGACCGGCGAACTCCTGGCCGTCGCGGACTACCCGACGGTCGACCCGAACAACGTCGACGGCACGACCGACAAGGGTGCGTTCGGCTCCCGGGCCCTCACGGCCACGTACGAGCCCGGGTCAACGATCAAGGCCGCCATCGCCGCGGCCCTCATCGACCAGGGCAAGTCGAGTCCGACCGACCAGGCCGTCGTGCCGTACACGCGCTCGTTCCCGTGGGGCGGGTCGATCCACGACTCCGAGTTCCACGACACCGAGAACCTCACGCTCACGGGCATCCTGCAGAACTCCTCGAACGTCGGCATCACCGAGCTCGGCGAGCGACTGACCGCCCAGCAGCGGTACGACTACATGCAGAAGTTCGGGCTGTTCGAGCCGGAGTCGGCGATCGACTACCCGGGCCAGCCGTCGATGGACTACGGCACGAGCCCGAACTGGGACCAGCAGACGAACATCAACTCGATGTTCGGCCAGGGCATCTCGACGACCGCGATCCAGGTCGCGAGCATCTTCCAGACCCTCGCGAACGACGGCGTCCGGATCCCGCTGCACCTCGTCAAGGGCTGCGAGACCGCCGACGGCAAGACGATCGACGCGCCCGACGTGCAGCCGACGCGCGTCGTGTCCGCGAACGCCGCGACGCAGGTCACGGACATGCTGCAGAGCGTGGTCACCGGCGGCACCCTCGTGGGGATGAAGCCGATCTCCGGCTACAACATCGCCGCGAAGACCGGTACCGCCGAGGTCGCCGAGGGGTCGAAGGGCTACGGCGGCCAGCGCATCACCTCGGTGGCCGGAATGGCACCCGCCGAGGACCCCCAGTATGTTGTCACGGTGACGTTCACGAAGCCGCAGGCCAACAAGTGGTCCAGCGGAGCGGCTCCGGCGTTCCGAACTCTCATGTCCCAGGTGCTCGAGAAGTACCGAGTAGCCCCCTCCACGACGCCGGCGAAGACCTACCCGACCACGTGGTGAGGAAGAAGGAGCACTTGTCCGCACGGATCCCCCCGGTCCTCCGACCCGAACACCCGACCCCGAGGGCCGTGGCCGAACTCGCGAACGCGTTCGGTCTGCGAGTCGTCGGCTCGGTCGACGCCGTCGAGACGACCGGCGTCACCTTGAGCGCCGCCGAGGTGCAGCCGGGTGACCTCTTCGTCGGCGTGCACGGTGCGAACCGGCACGGCGCGGAGTTCTCCGCCGAGGCCGCCGAGCGCGGCGCGGTCGCGGTCCTGACCGACGACGCCGGCGTGGAGCACGCCCAGGCGGCCGGTCTGCCGGTGCTCGTCGTCGACGACCCCCGTGCGGCCCTCGGCGACGTGTCGGCGTGGGTGTACCGCACCCACCCGGACGAGGCCACCGACCTGCCGCAGCTGTTCGCCGTCACCGGCACGAACGGCAAGACGAGCACGTCCTACATCCTCGAGGGGATCCTCAAGCAGCTCGGCCTCGTCACGGGCCTCAGCTCCACCGCCGAGCGGCACATCGGCACGCTCAGTGTCACGAGCCGCCTCACCACGCCCGAGGCGAGCGAGATGCACGCCCTGCTCGCCCGGATGCGCGAGAGCGAGGTCCGCGCGGTCGCCGTCGAGGTGAGCGCCCAGGCCCTCAGCCGCCACCGCGTCGACGGCATCGTCTTCGACGTCGCGGCGTTCACGAACCTGTCGCACGACCACCTCGACGACTACGCCGACATGGAGGAGTACTACCAGGCGAAGCTCCCGCTGTTCCAGCCCGAACACGCCCGTCGCGGTGTCGTCTCGCTGGACACGGACTGGGGCCACCGCGTGGTGCAGGACTCCCGGATCCCGGTCACGACCATCACGGTCCACCCCGACGTCGAGGCCGAGTGGCACGTCGACATCGTCGAGGCGCACGCCGCCTACACCGAGTTCCGCCTGACCGGTCCCGAGGGCCGTGCGCTCACCACCCGTGTGCCCCTGATCGGCTGGCACATGGCCGCGAACGCCGCGCTCGCGATCGTGATGCTGGTCGAGGGCGGGTTCGAGCTCGGTGCCATCGCGCACGCGCTCGAGACGAACCACCGCCGTTACCCGGACGAGGACGAGCGCGAGCAGCGCGGCGAGCGGACGAGCGCCATCGAGTGCTACCTGCCCGGCCGGACCGAGCGCGTCTCGGGCGACCGCGGCCCCAGCGTCTACGTGGACTTCGGCCACAGCGCCGACGCCTTCGAGAACACGCTCGCGGCCGTCCGGCAGTTCACCCCCGGCAAGGTCCTCATGCTCTTCGGCGCCGACGGCGACCGCGACAAGACCAAGCGCGGCGACATGGCCCGCGTGGCGGCTGCGGGGAGCGACATCCTCGTCGTCACCGACCACCACCCGCGCTTCGAGGACGCCGCGTCGATCCGGAAGACCCTCGTCGACGCCGCGCGCGAGGCGTTCCCCGAGCACGAGCTCCACGAGGTCAGCCCGCCCGAGGCCGCGATCCGCACCGCGGTGGGCCTCGTCGGCGAGGGGGACTCGATCCTCTGGGCCGGCCCCGGCCACCAGGACTACCGCGACATCCAGGGCGTCCGCACGCCGTACTCGGCACGCGACGAAGCCCGCCAGGCCCTCCGCGAGGCCGGTTGGGAACCGAACTCCGGCCCCACCGAGGAACTCCGATGATCGCCATGACCCTCGCCGAGATCGCGACAGCGGTCGACGGCGAGCTGATCCCGGGTGCCCAGGCGACCGACGTCGCCGACCAGGGCGACCTGGTCGTCGACGGCACCGTCGAGACCGACTCCCGCCTCGTGACGCCGGGCAGCGTGTTCTTCGCGCTCCCGGGCGAGGTCACCGACGGGCGACGCTTCGTCCCCGCGGCGACCGAGGCCGGCGCCGCGCTCGTCATCACGCCCGAGCGCGTCGAGACCACGGCACCGCAGATCGTCGTGGCGGACGGCTACGACGCCCTCGCCGCGCTCGCGCACGAGGTCGTCACGCGCGTCCGGATGGCGACCGCCGACCGCGTCGACGCCGACGGACGCCCGGCGCCGCTCAAGGTCGTCGGGATCACCGGCTCGAACGGCAAGACGAGCACGAAGAACATGCTCCGCACGATCCTCGAACAGCACGGCGAGACCGTCGCGCCCCAGGGGTCGTTCAACAACCACGTCGGTGCGCCGATCTCGATGCTCCGCATCACCGAGGACACCCGGTACCTGGTCGTCGAGATGGGCGCGAGCGGCATCGGCCACATCGCCAAGCTCGTCGCGATCGCCGAGCCGGACGTCGGCGTCGTCCTCAAGGTCGGCCTCGCGCACGCCGGCGAGTTCGGCGGGATCGAGGCGACCCAGCGCGCCAAGTCCGAGATGGTCACCGACCTGCCCGGGAGCGCGACCGCGCTCCTCAACGTCGACGACGACCGTGTCGCGTCGATGCGCGACCTGACGGCCGCCCACGTCGTCGGCTTCGGCACGTCCGACGACGCCGACTACCGCATCACCGGCATCGAGACGGACCGCAACGGCACCCGTTTCACGCTCACCGCGCCTCCCGTCCGCCAGGAAGGCGACCCGTCTGCGGACGGACGGCCAGGAGGCACGGACCACGTCGACGTGCAGCTCGCGATCCTGGGTGAGCACCACGCCATGAACGCGTCCGCCGCGCTCACGGTCGCGCACCTGTGGGGCGTCCCGCTCGCCGCCGGCGCCGCCGCGCTCGCGTCGATGACGCGCGCCGAGCGCTGGCGCATGGAGCTCCTCCCCGGCGGCCCCGACGGCGTCACCGTGATCAACGACGCCTACAACGCGTCGCCCGACTCGACCGCAGCGGCGCTGCGGACCCTGGCGCAGATCGTGCGCCCGGGGGAGCGGACCGTCGCCGTCCTCGGCGAGATGGCCGAGCTCGGCGAGTTCTCGACGGAGGAGCACGACCGCATCGGTCGGCTCGTCGTCCGTCTCGGCATCGGACAGCTCGTGGTCGTCGGCCGCGGCGCGATGCCCATCCACCAGGCCGCCACCCTCGAGGGATCGTGGGACGGCGAGTCCGTGTTCATCGAGGACGTCGACGACGCCGTCCACTCACTGCAGGACATGCTCCGCCCCGGCGACGTCGTCCTCGTCAAGTCCTCGAAGTCCGCCGAACTGCGATTCCTCGGCGACCGCCTCGGAGGTGTCACCGAATGATCGCCCTCCTGATCGCCGGCGCCGTGTCGCTGGTGTTCACACTGCTGCTCACGCCGCTGTTCATCAAGCTGTTCCACCGCCTCGGCTGGGGACAGTTCATCCGCGACGACGGCCCGCAGTCGCACCACACCAAGCGCGGTACGGCGACGATGGGCGGCATCGTCCTCATCATCGGCGCGGTGCTCGGCTACTTCGTCGGACACCTGGTCGGCCGAGACTCGGTCACGCTGTCCGGCCTGCTCGTCCTGTTCCTCATGGTCGGCCTCGGGTTCGTCGGGTTCATCGACGACTTCCTCAAGGTCCGTCGTCAGCGCAGTCTCGGGCTCGGCGGCTGGGCGAAGGTCCTCGGGCAGGTCATCGTCGGCGTCATCTTCGCGACCGTGGCGCTCGTCGTCCCGTCCGGCAACGGCAAGCCGCCGGCGTCGACGATGGTGTCGGCCATCCGGGACATCCCGTGGCTCGACTTCATGGCGCTCGGCACCGTGATCGGCACCGTGCTGTTCCTGGCGTGGATCGTCCTGCTGACGGTCTCGACGTCGAACGGCGTGAACGTGGCGGACGGGCTCGACGGTCTCGCGACCGGCTCGAGCATCCTGGCCATCGGCTCGTACGTGATCATCGGCTTCTGGCAGTCGAACCAGATCTGCGGCGGTGCCCGGCTCGACGCGAGCACCGAGCACGCCTGCTACACCGTGACCAACCCGCTGGACCTCGCGGTGGTGGCGGCGGCGGTCTGCGGTGGCCTGATCGGGTTCCTCTGGTACAACACGTCGCCGGCGCAGATCTTCCTCGGCGACACCGGGTCGCTCGGGCTCGGCGGCGCGCTGGCCGGCCTCGCGATCCTCAGCCGCACGGAGCTCCTGCTCATCCTCATCGGTGGTCTGTTCTTCATCGTCACCGGTTCGGTCATCCTGCAGCGGGCGTACTTCAAGATCACGCACGGCAAGCGCATCTTCCGGATGAGTCCGCTACACCACCACTTCGAGTTGAAGGGGTGGGCAGAGGTGACCGTCGTCGTCCGGTTCTGGATCATCGCGGGACTCTGCGTCGCCGCGGGTGTCGGACTCTTCTACCTCGAATGGATCGCACGAGTTGGTTGACGCCGTGTCCTCGTCCCGCCTGGAGTCCCTGGACAGCTGGTACGCCGAGGGCTGGAAGGGGCTGAACGTCGCCGTG
Source organism: Curtobacterium sp. C2H10 (assembly GCF_025407985.1). Classification (NCBI taxonomy): domain Bacteria; kingdom Bacillati; phylum Actinomycetota; class Actinomycetes; order Micrococcales; family Microbacteriaceae; genus Curtobacterium; species Curtobacterium sp. C2H10. The sequence continues at coordinate 8,722 of NZ_JABXGF010000063.1, forward strand.
CTCGGCCTCGGGGCCACCGGGTTCTCGGTCGCCGACACCCTGGTCGAGCTCGGCAGCGCGGTGACGGTCTACTCGACCGACGCCCCGTCGGACAGCGTGGAGCTGCTCGACGTGATCGGTGCGCAGTTCGTGCAGGTGCCCCTCGACTCGGTCCCCGCCGCCCTCGAGGCCCAGGCGCCGGACGTCGTCGTCGTGTCGCCGGGCCTGCCGCCGCACAACGCGACCGTGCAGTGGGCCGTGGCGAACAGCGTCGTGTGGGGGGACATCGAGCTCGCCTGGCGTGTCCGTGACAAGGTCGTGCGCGGCCCCATCGCTGCGCCCTGGGTGACCATCACGGGCACGAACGGCAAGACCACCACGACGCAGCTCGCGACCGCGATGTTCGAGGCCGGCGGGCTCCGCGCGGTGGCGTGCGGCAACATCGGCGTGCCCGTCCTCGACGTCGTGCGCGATCCTGACGGCTACGACGTCCTCGTCGTCGAACTCTCCAGCCACCAGCTGCACTACATGCCGACGACCGGCGACGGTGCCGTGGTGCCCCTCGCCAGCGCCTGCCTGAACATCGCGGACGACCACCTCGAGTGGCACGGCTCCGCCGAGGCCTACCGGGCAGCGAAGGCCAAGGTCTACGAGCGCACGGTCCTCGCCTGCGTGTACAACACCACGGACGACGTCACGCGGCACATGGTCGAGGACGCCGACGTCGTCGAGGGGTGCCGTGCCGTGGGCTTCGGCCCGGGGATCCCCGCGCCCGGCGACGTCGGGGTGGTCGAGGACGTCCTCTGCGACCGGGCCTTCACCGACGACCGACGGAACAGCGCGCTCGAGCTCGCGACCGTCGCCGACCTCGAGGCCGCCGGGCTCGCCAGCCCGCACATGACGATGAACGTCCTCGCCGCGGCCGCACTCGCCCGTGCGGCCTCCGTGCAGCCGAGCGCGATCCGCACCGCCGTGCAGGGCTTCCGCGCCGACCACCACCGCACCGAGCTGGTGGCCTCCGCCGAGGGCGTCACCTGGGTGGACGACTCGAAGGCGACGAACCCGCACGCGGCCACGGCGTCGCTCGCGGCGTTCGACAAGGTGGTGTGGATCGTCGGTGGCCTGTTCAAGGGCGTCGACATCGACGGCCTCGTCGAGCGCTTCGGGCCGGACGTCCGCGGCGTCGTGGTGATCGGGACCGATCGCGGTCCCGTGCTCGAGGCATTCGCGCGACACGCGCCCGGGGTGCCGGTGCTGCAGGTCGAGGCAGCGGACACTGATCAGGTCATGCCCGAGGCGGTCCGGCATGCCGCATCGGTCGCGAGGCCGGGCGACACGGTCCTCCTCGCCCCGGCTGCGGCGTCGTTCGACCAGTTCGGCTCCTACGCGGACCGGGGGCGTCGATTCGCGGCGGCGGTCCACGAGCACCTGGGAGGAAACGCCGATGGCGACGACGGATCTCCCGAGCGGCCGTAGCGGCGGAGCGGCCCCCGGCCGACCGCACGCACCCGCACGCCGCCACAACGGGGCGGTCGTCGCCGTCAAGAACGTCTTCGTCGCCGAGTCGAGCACCTTCTACACGATCCTGGGCGTCACGCTCTTCCTCGTCGTCTTCGGCGTCGTCATGGTGCTGTCCTCGTCGAGCGTGGAGCAGTACGCCGCGACGCACGACTTCTTCGGCGCGGCCTCCCGCCAGGGCCTCTACGCCGTGCTCGGCGTGCCGCTCATGCTCATCGCCTCCCGCCTGCCCGCACGGTTCTGGCGGAAGTGGGCGATGTGGATCGTCGGCGTCGGCCTCGTCGTGCAGGCGCTCGTCGTCCTGACCCCGCTCGGCTACTCGATCCAGGGCAACCGGAACTGGATCCGCCTCGGCTCGTTCACCGCGCAGCCGTCCGAGATCCTCAAGCTCGCGCTCGTGCTGGGCATCGGCGCGATCATGTACGTCAAGCGGGAGAAGCTCGACGACTGGAAAGAGGTCTTCATCCCGATCGGCATCGCGTCGCTCGGGTCGATCGGCCTCGTCCTCGTCGGCGGCGACCAGGGCACCGCGATGATCATGCTCATCCTGGTGTTCGGCGCACTCTACGTCGGCGGCGCCCGGGCGAAGCACCTGCTCGTCGGGGTGCTCGGCCTGGCCGTGCTGCTGCCGTTCGTCACGATGGCGTCGAGTTCCCGGTCGCACCGCATCAGCGCCTGGCTCTCCGGCTGCACCGACACGAGCCAGTACCAGGACCTCTGCTGGCAGCCGACCCACGGCATGTGGGCCCTGGCCTCCGGCGGCGTATTCGGGGTGGGCCTCGGCAACTCCAAGGCGAAGTGGTCGTGGCTCCCCGAGGCCGACAACGACTACATCTTCGCGATCATCGGCGAGGAGCTCGGGCTCGTCGGCGCCGTCGTCGTGCTCGCCCTGTTCGTGGTCCTGGCGGTCGGCATGATCAAGATCATCCGGCAGTCGAACGACCCCTTCGTGAAGACCGTCACCGGTGGCGTGCTCGCGTGGATCATCGGCCAGGCGCTCGTCAACATCGCCGTGGTCCTCGGCCTCCTGCCGGTCCTCGGCGTGCCCCTCCCACTCATCTCGGCCGGTGGCTCCGCGCTGATCATGACCCTCGTCGCCATCGGCGTCGTCCTGTCCTTCGCGCGCGACCTCCCGGGCAAGAGCGACCTCCCGGGCAGGAACAGCGTCGGCCGCACCACCACGAACGGAACCCTCCGGTGAACACGTACCTCTTCGCGGGCGGCGGCACCGCCGGCCACGTCAACCCGCTGCTCGCGGTCGCCGACCGGCTGACCGAGCGCGAGCCCGACGCCGAGGTCCTCGTCCTCGGCACCGCAGAGGGCCTCGAGTCCCGGCTCGTCCCGATGCGCGGCTACGAGCTGCTGACGATCCCGCGCCTGCCGTTCCCGCGCAAGCCGAACGCCGCCGCCCTCCGCTTCCCCGGCGGGTTCCTCGGCGCCGTCCGTCGGGTCGAGCAGATCATCCGCGAGCGCGAGGTCGACGTCGTCCTCGGCGTCGGGGGCTACGCGGCCGCACCGGCGTACATCGCCGCACGCCGTACCGGCACCCCGATCGTCGTGCACGAGCAGAACGCCAAGCCCGGCCTGGCGAACCGCCTGGCAGCGTTCCTCACCGACCACGTGGGCGTGACCTTCTCGAACACGCGGCTCCGCCACGGCCGGGTCGTCGGCATGCCGCTCCGGCGCGAGATCGAGTCGCTCGACCGTCGTGCGAGCCGCGCAGAGGGTCTCGCCGAGTTCGGGCTCGACCCCGCGCGACCGGTCCTGCTCGTCACGGGCGGGTCCTCCGGCGCGCGGAGCATCAACCGCACCGTGAACCGGAGCGCCGCGACGATCGTCGGTGCCGGCTGGCAGGTCCTGCACGTCGTCGGCGGGAAGTCCGACATCGGCCCGAGCGACCTCGACGGCTACCACGTGCTGCCCTACTGCGACCGGATGGACCTGGCGTACGCCGCGAGCGACTTCGTGGTCTCGCGCGCGGGCGCCGGCATGGTCTGCGAGCTGACCGCCGTCGGGCTGCCGAGCGTCCTCGTGCCGTACCCTGTCGGCAACGGCGAGCAGCGGCACAATGCGAAGGACGTCGTCGACGCCGGGGGAGCGGTCCTCGTGGCCGACGCGGAATTCGACGAGGACTGGGTGACGTTCCAGCTGCTGAACACCCTGCAGGACCGGGCCCGCATCGCCGACATGACCGTCCGCGCCGGCAGCGTCGGACACCGCGACGGCGCCGACCGCATGACGGACCTCGTCCTCGACGCCGCGAAGCGCGACAGCACCACGGAGGAACGATGACCATCAAGCCGGACCTGACGCAGCCGATCCCCGACGACCTCGGCACGGTCCACTTCGTCGGCATCGGCGGTTCCGGCATGAGCGGCATCGCCCGACTCTTCCTCGCCGCCGGCCACCGCGTGACCGGCAGCGACTCCCGCGAGACCGCCACCACGGGCACCATGCGCGACCTCGGCGCCGAGGTGCACATCGGCCACGACGCCGCGAACGTCGGCGACGCGGACACCATCGTCGTCACGAGCGCGCTCTGGCCGGACAACCCGGAACTCCTCGAGGCCCAGCGCCGCGGCCTGCCGGTCCTGCACCGGTCGCAGGCCCTCGCCGCCCTCATCGCCGAGCACCGCCTCGTCGCGGTCGCCGGCGCGCACGGCAAGACCACCTCGACCGGCATGATCGTCACCGCGCTCGTCGAGCTCGGCCTGGACCCGAGCTTCGTCAACGGTGGGGTCATCCAGTCCCTCGGCACGAGCTCGGCGCCCGGCTCGAGCGACCTGTTCGTCGTCGAGGCCGACGAGTCCGACGGCTCGTTCCTGCTCTACGACGTCGCGGTCGCGCTCATCACGAACGTCGACGCCGACCACCTCGACCACTACGGCAGCGAGGTGGCCTTCACCGAGGCCTTCGTCGAGTTCGCCGCGAAGGCGAGCGAGCGCGTCGTGATCTCGAGCGACGACGCCGGCGCGAAGGCGGTCACGGCCGGGATCCGCGCCCGCGAGGACGCGCCCGAGATCGTCACCTTCGGCGAGGCGGTCGACGCCGACGTCCGGATCGAGGCCATCACCGAGTCCGCCGGGGTCCAGGTCGACTTCCGCGCCGCGGGCGAGGCGCACCACCTGACGCTCCGGGTCCCCGGCCGCCACAACGCGATCAACGCCGTCGGCGCCTTCGCCGTCCTGACCGGACTCGGCGTCGCCGCCGCGGACGCGATCCGTGGCATCGAGGCCTTCGGCGGGACCCAGCGGCGCTTCGAGCTGCACGGCGTCGAGCGCGGCGTCTCGGTCTACGACGACTACGCGCACCACCCGACCGAGGTGGCGGCGGCGCTCAAGGCCGCACGGAACGTCGTGGGCGACGGCCGGATCATCGCGATCCACCAGCCGCACCTGTACTCGCGGACGCGCCTGATGGCCGGTGACTTCGCCAAGGTCTACGAGGAGCTCGCCGACCACACCGTCGTCCTCGACGTCTACGGCGCCCGCGAGGACCCGGAGCCCGGCGTCACCGGCGCCCTCGTCCAGGAGCGCTTCGCCGACCAGTCCCGCGTCGAGTTCCTGCCCGACTGGGACGAGGCCTCGGCACGTGCGGCCGCGGTCGCGCGCGACGGCGACATCATCATGACCCTGAGCTGCGGCGACGTGTACCGCATCATCCCGCAGGTGCTCAGCGCCCTCCACGACGACGGGGCGCTGTCCCGGTGAAGCGTCCCGAGGGGTTCGACGAGCGGCCGGCCCGTCCGGACGCACCTGCCGACGGCGCGGGCGCGCCCCGGCAGCGTCGTGCCCCGCTGATCCCGCGGCGTCCGTCCCGCGAGCCCGAGCCGGAGGTCCAGGAGGCGCGGCTCGAGCCCGCCACCGAGGAACCGGTCGTCGAGACGGCAGACCCCACCGCCGCCGACACGTCGAACGGGTCGGCGCGCGACCGCGCCGGTGCCCTCGCCGGCGCCGCCGGCCGTCGCCTCGGCGCCGGACTGTCGTCCGTCGCCGGCCGGCTGCGCGAGTACACGCCCGACGAGGACCACCACGATCCCGAGGCCGAGCGCCTCGCCCGGGAGCGGCAGGAGACCGAGCGCCGCGACGCCGAGCGGCTCGCCCACCTCACCGACCTGCACGGCCCGGACGAGGACGGCCACGAGCGCCCGATCGGCGCCGGCGTCCGCGCTGCCGAGACCGCGCGGGAGGCCCGGGTGGCCAAGCGCCGTCGTCGCCTCCTCGAGCGCGCCGAGGTCCGCCGCTTCACCCGTCGCAGCCGGCACCGCCGCGCTGCCTGGATCACCGCCGCGAGCATCGTCCTCGTCTTCGGGATCTCGATCCTCGTCGCGGTGTTCTCGCCGTTGATGGCGCTCCAGACCATCGAGGTCAAGGGGACGAACCGCGTCGACGAGACCCAGCTCCGCCAGGCGCTCTCCGACCAGATCGGCACCCCGCTGGCCCGGCTCGACTTCGACGCCATCAAGAAGGACATCGCCGGCTTCCCGCTCATCGAGAGCTACGTGACGGAGGAGGCCCCGCCGCACACCCTCGTGGTCACCGTGACCGAGCGCACCCCGGTCGTCGCGGTGCGGTCGGGGAAGTCCTTCGACCTGGTCGACCCGGCCGGCATCGTCGTGCAGTCGTCGCCGAAGCAGCCCGCGAACATGCCCGTCGCCGACATCGGCAACGCGAAGCTCGGCTCGTCGGAGTTCCGCACGATGACCGAGGTCGTGCTCGCGCTCCCGTCGACCGTCCGTCAGCAGGTGACGAGCGTGAAGGGCTCGACCGCCGACGACGTCACGCTCACCCTCAAGGACGGCTCGAGCGTCGTCTGGGGGAACCCGGAGCAGTCGGACGCGAAGGCGGCCCTGCTCGCGGCCCTCGTGAAGGACCACGCGGCGCGGAACCCCGGCGTCGTCGTCGAGTACGACGTCAGCGCTCCGGACAACGGCATCATCCGCGCGAAGAAGTAGCGGAAGTCGTCGCGGAATCGCGCGACACGCGGCGTGGCGGGGCGACAGTGCCCGGAGCGCACCCGTAGCGTCGAAGCCAGCACCACATCTACCAGCAATGCCCCTGAACTTCAAGTAGAGGTTGAGGGTTCGACCGGAGGCCTGACTGACGTGACCACGAACCACAACTACCTCGCCGTCATCAAGGTCGTCGGCGTCGGCGGCGGCGGCGTGAACGCCGTCAACCGGATGATCGAGCTCGGCCTCCGCGGGGTGGAGTTCATCGCGATCAACACCGACGCGCAGGCGCTGCTCCTGAGCGACGCCGACGTCAAGCTCGACGTGGGCCGCGAGATCACCCGCGGCCTCGGCGCCGGAGCGGACCCCGAGGTCGGCCGTCGTGCCGCCGAGGACCACGCCGAGGAGATCGAAGAGGCCCTCGCCGGTGCCGACATGGTCTTCGTCACCGCCGGTGAGGGTGGTGGGACCGGCACGGGTGGTGCGCCCGTGGTCGCCCGCATCGCGAAGTCGATCGGCGCGCTCACCATCGGCGTCGTCACGAAGCCGTTCAGCTTCGAGGGCAAGCGTCGTCAGTCGCAGGCCGAGAACGGTGTCGCCGGCCTCAAGGACGAGGTCGACACGCTCATCGTCGTGCCGAACGACCGCCTGCTCGAGATCAGCGACCGCGGCATCTCGATGGTCGAGGCGTTCGCCACGGCCGACCAGGTGCTCCTCGCCGGCGTCCAGGGCATCACCGACCTGATCACCACCCCGGGCCTGATCAACCTCGACTTCGCCGACGTGAAGTCCGTCATGCAGGGTGCGGGTTCCGCGCTCATGGGCATCGGTTCCTCGCGCGGTGCCGACCGGGCGATCAAGGCGGCCGAACTGGCCGTCGCGAGCCCGCTGCTCGAGGCCTCGATCGACGGTGCGCACGGCGTGCTGCTCTCGATCCAGGGTGGTTCGAACCTCGGCATCTTCGAGATCAACGACGCGGCCCGTCTCGTACAAGAGGCAGTCCACCCCGAGGCGAACATCATCTTCGGTGCCGTCATCGACGACACGCTCGGCGACGAGGTCCGCGTGACCGTCATCGCCGCGGGCTTCGACGGCGGCGAGCCCACCTCGCAGCAGAAGGAGCGCCGCTCCAGCTGGGTCGACCCCGAGGCCGGCGCGACCGTCCCCGTGGCGTCCGCCGGTGCGACCGGCGCGATCGAGGACTCGTCCTCGTCCGCCCCGTCGTGGGCGTCGCAGGAGCACGAGGCGCCCGCGCAGCGTGCCGCCGACCCGGCGTTCGACGACGATGACGACGAGCTCGACGTCCCCGACTTCCTGAAGTAACGAGCGTTGTCAGACGACCCGCGCCTCCCGTCCCCGTCAGCAGACGACGGACTGGAGGCGCGTCTCGCGTCCGTCAGGAGCGGCATCTCCGACGCGGCGCGCGCCGCAGGGCGCTCGGCCGACGAACTCACGCTCGTCGTCGTCACGAAGTTCCACCCCGCGTCGCTCGTCCGCGACCTCGCCGCGCTCGGCGTGACCGACGTGGGGGAGAACCGGCACCAGGAGGCGCAGGCGAAGGCCGCCGAGCTCGCCGACCTCCCGCTGACCTGGCACTTCGTCGGACAGCTGCAGTCGAAGAAGGCCCGACAGGTCCGGCGGTACGCACACGTCGTGCAGTCGCTCGACCGCGAGTCCGTGGTGGACGCGTTCGCGCCGACCGAAGCCGAACCCGAACCGCCGGTGATCGACGGCTTCGTGCAGGTCAACCTGACCGACGACCCCGACCGCGGTGGCGTCCGACCCGACGCCGTCGAGGCCATGGTGTCGCGGGTGCTCGCGACCGGCACGATCCGGCTCCGCGGGGTGATGGCCGTCGCACCGCTCGACGAGGAGCCGCGCGCGGCCTTCGCCCGGCTCCGTGGGGTCTCCGAGCGCGTGGTGTCCCTCGCCCCCGCCGCGACGGACATCTCGGCCGGGATGAGCGGCGACTACGCCGACGCCGTGCTCGAGGGCGCGACACACCTGCGGATCGGGACCGCAATCACGGGAAATCGGCCGGTCGCGCCCTAGCCTCGTTGTAAGGGCATCCACGAGCACCGACCTCCGGAGGAACCATGGCCAACCCGCTGAAGAAGACGATGGTCTACCTGGGCCTCGCCGACGAGGAACTCGAGTACGAGGACGAGCAGCCGCAGCAGCAGCCCGCGCGGCAGCAGTCCGCTCCGGCCCCTGCCCCCGCGCCCGCTCCGGTCGCCGACGAGACCCCCGCGCCCGCCGCGGCACCGGTGGCGCCCGTCGCCGCCGAGCCCAAGGCGCACACCCACCAGCGCGGCGCCCAGGTCACCCCGCTCCGCCGCTCGCACACGTCCGCACAGAAGGCAGCACCGGTCCAGGAAATGAACGAGATCCTCACCGTCCACCCCCGCGAGTACAAGGACGCCCAGTCCATCGCCGAGAGCTTCCGCGACGGCATCCCCGTCATCATCAACCTCTCGCAGATGACCGAGGCCGACGCCCGCCGCATGATCGACTTCGCCTCCGGGCTGTCGCTCGGCCTCTACGGCAAGATCGAGCGCGTCACCAACAAGGTGTTCCTGCTGTCGCCGGCACACGTCGCGGTGAGCGGTGAGGCGCCTGAGGTAGAGTCCGACATCGAGGCGTCCTTCTTCGCCCAGTCCTGAGTCCCTCAGGCCCACCCGCCCCGTGCGGCTCGTCGCATGACGGTCCGCACCCGAGCTGAGCGAGCCCCATCGTGACCGCGATCCTCACGATCCTGTACTACCTCCTCCTGCTGTACATCCTCGTGCTGTGGGGGCGGTTCGTCCTCGACATCGTCCAGCAGTTCAACCGGTCCTGGCGGCCGCGCGGAGCACTCCTCGTCGTCGCCGACGTGGTGTACACCGTGACGGACCCGCCGATCCGGGCGGTCCGCCGGGTCCTCCCGCCGATGCGCATGGGCCCCGTGGCGCTCGACTTCGGCTGGACGATCGTGCTCCTCCTGGCGATCATCATCCGGTTCGTGATCGCCCTGCTCATCCCCGTGTTCGCCAACTAAGAGGACACGACACGCGCCACGCCCAGTGCGTGGTCACGGTTCACGGCCACCATCGGTGTACGGTGGTCGGGATCCGATGCTCGCCCCGGCGTGGCATCCGCACCGTTCGGCGCGACTGGTAGATTCGGTCGCACCGAGACGGTTCCACACGTTCAGCAGTTCTATTGAGGTGACGGCAATGGCTTTGACGCCGGAAGACGTAGTCAACAAGCGGTTCCAGCCGACGAAGTTCCGCGAGGGCTACGACCAGGACGAGGTCGACGACTTCCTCGACGAGGTCGTCGTCGAGCTCCGTCGCCTGACGGCCGAGAACGACGAGCTCCGCCAGCGTCTGCAGTCGGCCGAGTCCGCGCCGAAGCCGGCCGACGCCGAGCAGTCCGCTCCGACCCCCGAGCCCGAGCCGGAGCCCGCCCCCGTGGCAGCCGCGCCGGAGCCCGCTCCGGTCGCCGCCGCCGCGCCGGCCACCACGGTCCCGGCCGACGAGGACACCGAGGGCACCACGAACCTCCTGACGCTCGCCCGTCGTCTCCACGAGGAGCACGTCCGCGAAGGCGTCGAGAAGCGCGACGCGCTCATCGCCGAGGGCACCGCGCAGGCCGCCCGCCTCGTCTCCGAGGCCGAGGCCAAGCAGCGCCAGATCATCGCCGACACCGAGAACACGAACCGTCAGCGTGTCGCGGTGCTCGAGCAGGAGCAGCGCCAGCTCGAGGGCAAGATCGACGAGCTCCGCACGTTCGAGCGTGACTACCGTGCACAGCTCAAGAGCTACATCCAGGGTCAGCTCAACGAGCTGGACGGCTCGGGCACCGAGCAGTCCGGGCTCACCCCGGCGCCGGCATCGGCGCAGGGCTTCGGCAACTGACGTTGTCGCGACCAGCATCACGAGCGAAGGTCAGTGTCCGCGCGATCGCGGCACTGGCCTTCGCCGCTGTCGTCGTGGTGGCGCTCGACCAGGGCGTGAAGGCGCTCGTCGTCGCCAACCTGCCGTACGGCACCGTCGTCCCGGTCCTCGGGAACGCCCTGCAGCTGCTCTACGTCCGGAACCCCGGCGCCGCGTTCTCGTTCGCGGTGAACATGACGTGGGTGTTCTCGATCGTCTCGACCGCCGTCGTGGTCGCGATCATCGTGTTCGCCCGGCGGATCCGGTCGATGTGGTGGGCGCTCGTGCTCGGCATGCTCCTCGGTGGGGCGCTCGGCAACCTGCTCGACCGGCTCTTCCGTGAGCCCGGCTTCGGTCGCGGCCACGTGGTGGACTTCATCTCGACCCCGTGGATGATGCCCGCGATCTACAACATCGCCGACTCGTTCATCTGCATCAGCATGGTGGTCTTCGTCCTGCTGGTGATCCTCGGGGTGAACCTCGACGGCACCCGCGCGCTCTCCGCGAAGCAGCAGCGCGCGGTGGACGCGGCGCGTGCGCAGTCGGACGCCTCCGAGGCGGACGAGCACCGCGCCTCCCGGCCCCTGGTCGACGACCCGCGCGCGCCGCGTGACGGGCGGGACCCCCTCGGGCACGACGCGACGTGACCGAGAGCCGTTCCCTGCCGGTCCCGGACGGGCTCGCCGGTGAGCGCGTCGACGCCGCCATCGCGAAGCTCCTCGGGTTCAGCCGTTCCTTCGCGGCCGAGGTCGTCTCGGCCGGCGGCGTGACCGTCGACGGGGTCACGGTGGACAAGTCCGACCGGTTGCACGCCGACTCCTGGCTGCAGGTCGAGTGGACGCCGAAGGAAGCCCCCCGGATCATCCCGGTCGAGGTCCCCGGCATGACGGTCGTGCACGACGACGACGACATCGTCGTGGTGGACAAGCCGATCGGCGTCGCCGCACACCCCTCGCCCGGCTGGGACGGCCCCACGGTCCCCGGCGGCCTCGCCGCCGCCGGCTTCACGATCGCCACCTCCGGCGCCGCCGAACGCGCGGGCATCGTCCACCGGCTGGACGTCGGCACCTCGGGGCTGATGGTCGTGGCGAAGACCGAGCTCGCGTACACGCACCTCAAGCGCGCGTTCAAGGAGCGCACGGTCGAGAAGGTCTACCACGCGCTCGCGCAGGGCCACCCCGACCCGACCTCCGGCACGATCGACGCGCCCATCGGCCGGCACCCCTCGAGCGACTGGAAGTTCGCGGTCACGGCCGACGGCAAGCCGAGCGTGACGCACTACGAGACCCTCGAGGCGTTCCGCTCCGCGACCCTGCTCGAGGTGCACCTCGAGACCGGTCGGACGCACCAGATCCGGGTGCACATGGCGGCGACCCGGCACCCGCTCGTGGGCGACACGATGTACGGGGCCGACCCGGTACTCGCCGAGGAGCTCGGGCTCACGCGGCAGTGGCTCGACGCCGTCCGGCTCGGGTTCGAGCACCCGCGCACGGGGTCGTGGGTGTCGTACTCGGCGGAGTACCCCGACGACCTGCAGCGGGCGCTGGACCGAATCCGCGCCGCGTAGGGCGCGCGCCTGGCGCGCCGCGCCGGGCGCGCGCCTGGCCCGCGAGCGGGCACGTTC
>NZ_JABXGF010000064.1:0-20294 GCF_025407985.1 Curtobacterium sp. C2H10
GTGCCGGTCCCTGGGACCGGCACCGCGCCTCCTGTGCGTGCGTCTGCTGCTAGTTGCCGGCGTCCTGCGTCGCGTCGTCCGTCGGCGTGGCCGCGGGCGTCTCGACCGGGAGGGTGATCTCGCTGGTGGGCTCCGGCGAGGAGGTCGGCGCGAGCGTCGCGTACTCCTCCTGCTGGCTGGTCAGCACCGGGACGCTCGCCGAGACGCCCTCGGCGCCCGAGTACGAGAAGTAGACCTTGACCAGCGAGCCGGGCTTGGTGTCGGCGTCGTCGAAGACGACCTCCCGCGAGTCGCCGGCGGCCGTGCCCTGCGTGGTGCCGTCGCCCTCTTCCGTCGAGGCGGTGGCCTGCTCGGAGGGCTCCGCGGCGCCGCCGAGGTCGATGTGCGTGTTCGCCGGGACCGTGACGGTCTGGGTGTCCCCGCCGACCTCGATCGAGAGGGTGATGTCGTCCCGCTCGGCGTTGTTCACGATCGTGCCCACGAACCGGGCGCCGTCGGCGTCGTCCGCGATGAGGAGCGCGTTGCGGATGTCCACCTTGCCGGTCGACACGTTCACGCCGTCGGTGATCTGCTTGATCTCCGTCGTCTGTGCGGGCGACATGAACTCGCAGCCGGTGGCGCCGAGCGCGATGGTTGCCGCAACGGCGACGGACACGAGTACCCGAGCTCGCAAGAGATTCCTCCGGAAGATCACGATTGTGGACCGGACGGTCCGGCACCATCCTACCGATCAGCGGGGGTGCCAGTTGTTAGGCGCCCCTTACCCGAACAACGCTTGTGGTAAACTGGGTGTCTCGGAACGGAGCCTGATACATGCAATTCGAGGTCGGCGAGACCGTCGTCTACCCCCATCACGGGGCGGCAACCATCTCTGAAGTCAAGACGCGCGTCATCAAGGGTGAGGAAAAGGTCTACCTGAAGCTGCGGGTCACCCAGGGTGACCTCACGATCGAGGTCCCGGCGGACAACGTCGACCTGGTCGGAGTCCGTGACGTGATCGGCAAGGAAGGCCTCGACAAGGTGTTCGAGGTCCTGCGTGCCCCCTTCACCGAAGAGCCCACGAACTGGTCGCGTCGCTACAAGGCGAACCTCGAGAAGCTCGCTTCCGGTGACGTCATCAAGGTGTCCGAGGTCGTCCGCGACCTCTGGCGCCGCGACCAGGACCGCGGCCTGTCCGCGGGGGAGAAGCGGATGCTCGCCAAGGCGCGGCAGATCCTGATCTCCGAGCTGGCGCTGGCCGAGAAGACCGACGAGGACAAGGCATCGACCGTCCTCGACGAGGTCCTCGCCTCCTGAGCGCACCGAACCACTGAACACGTCCTCGACCGTTCTGTTCCCCCACGGGGTGGACAGGGCGGTCGTCGTCGTTGCGGCCGGTTCCGGCACGCGGCTCGGCATCGGGACGGCCAAGGCGTTCGTCCCCGTTGCCGGCACGCTGATGCTCGCGCGGGCGCTCGAGCCGCTGTTCGCCCTGCCGTCGCCGACGCTCGTCGTGGTGGTCGCGCCGGCGGCGCTCCTCGACGACTGCCGACAGGTGGTCGCGTCCGTCGCCGGGGCGGCGGTCGCGTACACGGCCGTCGTCCCCGGAGGCGCGGATCGCCATGCCTCGGTCGAGGCCGGCCTGGCCGTGCTGCCGGACTCCGTCACCGCGGTGCTGGTGCACGACGCGGCGCGCTGTCTGACGCCACCAGCCCAGTTCGAGCGGGTGTTCGATGCCGTCGCCGGTTCGCTGCACGACGGGGCGGGTGCCGGGTTCGTCCCCGCACTGCCCGTCACGGACACGATCAAGCGCGTCGACGGGGACGTCGTCGTCGAGACCGTCGACCGCGCAGCACTCGTCGGGGTGCAGACGCCGCAGGGCTTCCCGCTCGCCGCGCTCCGGCAGGCGTACGCCGTGTCGCAGCAGGCCGAGACCGACGACGCCGGGGTGTTCCAGGCAGCGGGCGGCACCGTGCGGTTCGTCCCCGGCGACGCCGACGCCTTCAAGATCACCACCCCGTGGGACCTCGGTCGTGCCGAGTCGATCGTGCGTGCCCGCGCCGCCACCCCCGTGGACACCCGGGTCGGCCTCGGGGTGGACGTGCACGCGTTCGACGCGGTATCCCCGTGCCGGGTCGGGCTGCTCGACTTCCCCGGTGAAGCGGGGCTCTCCGGCCACAGCGACGGCGACGCGGTCGCGCACGCGGTCTGCGACGCCCTGCTCTCGGCGGGCGGGCTCGGCGACATCGGCGGGACGTTCGGCACGTCGGACCCTGCCTACGCCGGGGCGGCGGGTGACGTCTTCGTCCGGGGTGCGGTCGCGATGCTGGCCGCCGCCGGTCTGGCGCCCGTGTCCGTCACCGTGCAGGTCATCGGGAACCGCCCGCGCATCGGCGCACGTCGGACCGAGATGCAGGACGCCCTCGGTGCCGTCGTCGGGGCCCCGGTCGCGGTCTCCGGCACGACGACGGACGGTCTCGGGTTCACCGGCCGCGGCGAGGGGCTCGCCGCGATCGCGACAGCCGTCGTCCGACCGGTCTGACGTCCTAGGCTGGACGCGTGACCGTTCGCCTCTACGACTCCCGCGCCGCTGCCGTCGTCGACCTCGTCCCGTTGGTCGACGGACAGGTGAGCATGTACGTGTGCGGTCCGACCGTGCAGTCGTCGCCGCACATCGGGCACCTCCGCTCCGCGCTCGTCTACGACATCTGGCGCCGCTGGCTCACCCACCGCGGCCTCCGGGTCACGCTCGTGCGGAACGTCACGGACATCGACGACAAGGTGCTCGACCTCGCGCACGGCACCGACGAGGCCTGGTTCGCCCGGGCGTACCGCGTCGAGCTCGAGTTCACGGCCGCGTACAACGCCCTCGGCATCCTGCCCCCGACGTACGAGCCCCGAGCCACCGCGAGTGTGCCGCAGATGCACGACATCATCACCAAGCTCATCGACCGCGGGCACGCCTACGCTGCGGCGGACGGCTCCGGCGACGTCTACTTCGACACCGGCAGCTGGGCGTCCTACGGGGCGCTCACCCGGCAGCGGCGCGAGGACATGGTCGAGGCCACCGACGCCGATCCCCGCGGCAAGCGCGACCCCCGTGACTTCGCGCTCTGGAAGGGCGCCAAGACCGGGGAGCCGTCGACGGCGAACTGGGACTCGCCCTGGGGCCCCGGCCGCCCGGGCTGGCACATCGAGTGCTCGGCGATGTCCCGGCGCTACCTCGGCCCGGCGTTCGACATCCACGGCGGCGGACTCGACCTGCGCTTCCCGCACCACGAGAACGAACTCGCGCAGTCCACGGCGGCCGGGGACCCGTTCGCCTCCTACTGGCTGCACAACGGCCTGGTCTCCGTCGACGGGCAGAAGATGTCGAAGTCGCTCGGCAACTCGATCTTCGCCGCGGACTTCCTCGGGTCCGCGCGTCCCGTGGTCGTCCGGTACTTCCTCGGCGCCGCGCACTACCGCTCGTCGATCGACCACCACGACGGCTCCCTGGCCGAAGCCGAGGCGGCGCTCGACCGGATCGAGGGCTTCCTGACCCGGGCCGCACCGCGGCTCGAGGGCGTCCGGCTGGCCGATGCCCCGGGGGTGCCCGAGGCCTTCGCCGCGGCGATGGACGACGACCTCTCGGTGCCCCAGGCCCTCGCCGTGCTGCACGAGACCGTCCGCTCCGGGAACGCCGCCCTCGACGCGGACGATGCGGAAGCGCTCGGAACCGCGTACCATCAGGTGGCTGCGATGGTGGAAGTGCTCGGCATCGATCCGCGAGCCGCCCACTGGTCGGGTGGTGGCCACGACGCATCGGCCGCACCGCTCGCAGCACTCGTCGAACGCCTCGTGCAGGAACGCGCCGACGCCAGGGCCGCACGCGACTTCGCCACGGCCGACCGCGTGCGCGACGACCTCGCATCCGCGGGCATCACGATCGAGGACACCGCAGCAGGTACACGCTGGAGCATCGCCTGACAACGGCAGTGCCGGACAGGAGAGAGCAATGAAGAACGTCTCGGGCAGCAAGAAGGGACGGCCGGGCGCCGTCCGGACCGGTCGCAAGGGCAACAAGCAGGTCGGCTCCGGCGGCCAGGGCGCGCAGGCGCTCGAGGGCCGCAAGCCCACGCCGAAGGCCGAGGACCGTCCGTACCACCCCGCCGGCAAGCGCAAGGCGGCGAAGGAGCGCTTCGAGGCCGCTCGCGGGCGCCACGGTGCGTCGAGCTCGCCGCAGCAGCGCACCGGTCGTCCGCCGCAGCGGAAGACCGACGACTCCGAGCTGGTCACCGGCCGCAACTCGGTGCTCGAGGCCCTGCGCACGAAGACCCCCTCGACGACGCTGTACATCGCCTCCCGCATCGAGGTCGACGACCGCGTCAAGGAGATCCTCGCGCTCGCCAACCACCGCGGCGTCCCGATCATGGAGATCATGCGTCCGGAGCTCGACCGCATCACGGGGCACGACAGCGTGCACCAGGGTGTCGCGCTCAAGGTCCCGGCGTACGAGTACGCCGTGGCCGAGGACGTCGTCGAGCGGGCGTTCGCCAAGGACGAGGTCCCGCTGCTCGTCGCCCTCGACGGCATCACCGACCCGCGCAACCTCGGTGCGATCATCCGCTCCACCGCGGCCTTCGGCGGCCACGGTGTCGTCGTCCCGCAGCGGCGTTCGGTCGGTGTGACCGCGTCCGCGTGGAAGACCTCCGCCGGTGCGGCCGCCCGGACCCCCGTCGCGATGGCCCCGAACCTCACGCAGACCCTCAAGTCGCTCAAGTCGATGGGCCTGTTCGTCCTCGGCCTGGACGGTGACGGCGACGTGGAGCTCGACGGCCTCGAGCTCGCCGACCGTCCGATCGTGATCGTCGTCGGTTCCGAGGGCAAGGGCCTCTCGCGCCTCGTCACCGAGACCTGCGACGCGATCGTCTCGATCCCGATCTCGAGCGCGACGGAGTCCCTGAACGCGGGCATCGCCGCGAGCGTCACTCTGTGGGAGGTCGCCCGGCGCCGTCGCGCCGAGTAGTCGCGCACTTCGTGAGCAGGAATGGTCGCCTCCCGGTTCGGGAGGCGACCATTTCTGCTCACCAAGTGAGGCGCGCGGGCGCGTGGGCGCGCGGGCGTGCCCGGGGCGCGCGCCGGGGCGACCCCGCGCCCGTCAGACCCCGGCTCGCCAGTCCTCGACGTCGTCGGGCGACGCCGGCACCGCGTCGTCGACGACCGGGATCGGCAGCGTCATCGACGACGTCGGCGGGTTGATCAGCAGACGCTCGTCGCGACGGTGCCGGAGCACGTCGTTGATGTACGCGGTCGTCGCCTCGGGGAGCGACACCGAGCGCTCCTCTTCCTGCGACATGAACCAGCGGTGCTCGAGCAGCTCGTGGAAGACCTCGGCCGGCTCGAGCCGCCCGCGCAGGTCTCGCGGGATCGACCGGATCACCGGCTCGAACACCCGCGACACCCACTCGTGCGCCACCATCTCCTCGTCGAGGAGGTCGCGGCCGTTGCGCGCCCGGTACGAGTCGAGGTCGTTGAGGAGCCGCCGCGCCTGGTTCTCGCCGGCGTCGATCCCGGTGAGGCGCAGGAGTCGTCGCTGGTGGTGTCCCGCGTCGACGACCTTCGGCTGGATGCGCACCTGCGACCCGCCCTCGGTCGTGTGGATCGAGAGCTCCTCGATGTCGAAGCCGAGCGCGTTGAGCCGTTCGACGCGGTCGTTGATGCGCCAGCGTTCCTTGACGTCGAACTGCTCGGTGCCGGTGAGTTCCTTCCAGAGCGTCCGGTACTGCGCGACGATCCGGTTCGAGACGTCCACGGCGTCGGCGTTCTCGTCGAGTCGACCGCCCGCCTCGAGGTCGAGGAGCTCGCCGGCGATGTTCACGCGCGCGACCTCGAGGTCGTTCTCACGCTGCCCGTTCGAGAGGCCGCCGGGGTAGAGCTTGCCGGTCTCGGCGTCCACCAGGTACGCCGCGAAGGCACCGGCGTCACGTCGGAACAGCGTGTTCGAGAGCGAGACGTCGCCCCAGTAGAAGCCGATGACGTGCAGCCGCACGAGCAGGAGCGCGAGGGCGTCGACCAGGCGGGTGGCCGTCTCGGGCCGCAGTGTCTGCGAGTACAGGGCACGGTACGGCAGCGAGAAGCGCAGGTGCCGGGTGACGAGCACGGGGTGCAGGGCCTCGCCGTCGGCGCTCACCCGGTTCGTGATCACCGCGACGGGGTCGACGCACGGTACGTCCATGCGCTGCAGGGTGCGGAGCATCTCGTACTCCGAGCGGGCGACCTCTTCGCCGGTCTCCTTCACGGCGACGACGTACCCGCCGAGCTGCACGAACCGCACGAGGTGCCGCGAGATGCCCTTCGGGAGAGCGACGATCGTCTCGTCCGGCCAGTCCGCCAGGGGGAGGTCCCACGGCAGGTCGAGGAGTCCGGGGTCGACGGTTGCGGCGGTGATGGACATCGAGTCGGGCACGGTTGGTTCCTCTGGTACGTGTGCGACGGACGGGAGGCGCGGTGCCAGCTGGCACCGCGCCTCCTGTGGGGACCTTCCAGCGTTACGCGCTGACGACGGCCTTGTCGTCGAGCCGCTCGCCCGACTCGGTGTCGAAGGCGTGCACGTGGCCCTGCTTCGGCGTGACGACGATCGTGTCACCGATCGACGGGTGCGAACGCCCGTCGACGCGGGCGACGATGTCGACGCGCGAACCCTTGACGTCGGCGTGACCGTACAGGTAGCCGTCGGCGCCGAGCTCCTCGACCACGTCGACCGTGACCGGCAGGCCCTCGCCCGACTGCGCCACGATGACGTCCTCGGGGCGGATGCCGACCGTGATGTTCCCGGAACGCGCGTTGGAGAGCGTGTCGCGGTCGATGGGGTGGTTGAGCGAACCGAACTTGATGCCGCCCTCGACCACGTCGGCCGGGAGGAGGTTCATCGCCGGCGAGCCGATGAAGCCCGCGACGAAGACGTTGTTCGGCTTCTCGTAGAGGTCGCGCGGCGAGCCGACCTGCTGCAGGATGCCGTCCTTGAGCACCGCGATGCGGTCACCCATGGTGAGCGCCTCGGTCTGGTCGTGCGTGACGTAGACCGTGGTGACGCCGAGACGACGCTGCAGTGAGGCGATCTGGGTGCGGGTCTGGACGCGGAGCTTGGCGTCGAGGTTCGACAGCGGCTCGTCCATGAGGAACACCTGCGGCTGACGGACGATCGCGCGGCCCATCGCGACGCGCTGACGCTGACCACCGGAGAGCGCCTTCGGCTTGCGGCCGAGGTACTGCTCGAGGTCGAGGAGCTTCGCGGCTTCCTGCACGCGGGTGGCGCGCTCGTCCTTGCCGACGCCGGCGATCTTGAGCGCGAAGCCCATGTTCTCGGCGACGGTCATGTGCGGGTACAGCGCGTAGTTCTGGAACACCATCGCGATGTCGCGGTCCTTCGGCGGGACGTCCGTGACGTCGCGGTCACCGATGCGGATCGAGCCGGAGTTGACCTCTTCGAGGCCGGCCAGCATGCGCAGGGACGTGGACTTGCCACAGCCCGAGGGGCCGACGAGGACGAGGAACTCGCCGTCGGCGACGTCCAGGTCGAGGGAGTCGACCGCGGGACGGTTGCCTCCGGGGTAGAGACGGGTTGCCTTGTCATAGGTGACGGACGCCATGAGCGTTCGGTCCTTCCTTCACCGGCAGGTACGTGCCGGACGATCCGAGTGAAGCGGTTGCCCGTGGGGGCCCCGGATGGTCGCCGTCGACCATCGAGGTTCATACAACACGATCTGCCCCGGGAACGCCAGTGCTCACACCGGGTTGGGTGGTTCCCATCGGCTCCCGGTACGATCGGCGGGTCCGTCCGGCCTGCCGGGGGAAGCCGTACGGACGACGACCAACGTGAGGACACTCGACGCATGACCAACCGCCCCGAGGGTGACGCCCGCGCCGCGCGGAACGAACGACGCGAAGCCGCACGACAGCGCGCCCAGCGTGCCCGCACCCAGCAGAAGCGCCGCCAGCGCGGACTCCGACTCGGCCTGCAGATCGGCATCGGCATCGTCCTGCTCGCCGCAGCGACCGTCGTGACACTCGTCCTCGTCGACTCCGTGCAGCCCGCGGGCCCGGGCCCGGCGAACACCTCGCAGGGCGGCATCACGATCGGGCAGGACCTCAAGGCGGTCACGGCGTCCTCGCAGTCGCCCGCGCCGACCTCGACGGACGCCGCCGGTTCGGTGCGCATCACGATGTACGTCGACTACCTCTGCCCGATCTGCGGCCAGTTCGAGGACGCGAACGGCGAGTACATCCAGAACCTCGTCGACTCCGGTGCGGCGACGGTGGACATCCACCCGATCGCGATCCTCTCGAACCGGTCGCAGGGCACGAAGTACTCGCTCCGTGCCGCGAACGCCGCCGCCTGCGTCGCGGACAGCTCGCCGGACCAGTTCTTCGCCGTCAACCAGGCGCTGTTCGCGAAGCAGCCGGAGGAGGGCACCGCCGGGTTGACCGACGCGCAGCTGACGAAGGTCGTCACGGGCGTGGACGGGCTGCAGAAGCGGTCGACGATCACGAAGTGCATCGAGGACCAGACATACAGCAAGTGGATCGACGAGCGGACCACCGCGGTGACCGGTGGTGACATCCCCGGGTCGACGCTCAAGGAGTTCCCCGGCACGCCCCTCGTGCTCGTGAACGGACAGCGCTACGAGCTCACGTCGCCGATCACGAACGACGACTTCCGGACCTTCGTGGTGACGGCTGCCGGTGCGAGCGACGCCACCCCGACGCCGACGCCGACGCCCACGCCGAGTGCCACCCCGACCCGGTCCGCGACGCCGAGCGCCTCGCCGTCGAACTGACCCGGGCTGCTGACCCGGACTACAGGGACGAACCCGGCACGCTGAAGGTGTCGCACGCCGTCGCGCCGCGCTGGTAGCCCCGCAGGAACCAGTTCTGGCGCTGCTCGCTCGACCCGTGGGTGAACGAGTCCGGGTCGACCCGACCGCTCGAGCGCTCCTGGATGCTGTCGTCGCCGACGGCGCTCGCGGCGGACAGTGCGTCCTCGATCTCGGCACGCGTGATCGGCTCGAAGAAGGTCTCGCCGTTCGCGTCCTTCGTGGTCGCGGCGTCGCCGACCCAGGCGCCCGCGTAGCAGTCCGCCTGCAGCTCGACGCGGACGCTGCCGGACGACGCACCGGTCCCGGAGCGGTCGGTGTTCGCGAAGGCACCCTGGAGCTGCTGGATGTGGTGGCCCCACTCGTGCGCGACGACGTACATCTGCGCGAGTGGCCCTCCGGAGGAGCCGTACTTCGACTGCAGGTCGTCGTAGAACGCGGTGTCGAGGTAGATCGCCCGGTCCGGCGGGCAGTAGAACGGGCCGGTCGCCGCCGACGCCTGGCCGCACGAGGTGCTCGTCGAGCCCTCGAACAGGATGAACCCCGGGGTCGTGTAGGCGATCCCGAGCTTCCGTGACTCGGACGTCCAGTACCCGTCGAGCGACTCGGCGGCGCCCTCCATCCGGCACTCGATCTTGAGGTTCGCGTCACGGCCCGTTCGGCACTCGGCTGCTGCGTCGATGGTCTCACCGCGCTGCTGGATCTCGGTCGTGCCGTTGCCGCCGTCGATGATGCCGGAGAGGTCGACGCCGGTGAACTGTGCGATGAGGAACACGACGATGGCGCCGACGCCCACCGCGCCGCCGCCGATCGCAGCGCCGCGCCCCCGCCGGGTGACCTTCCCGCCCTTGAGCTGCGAGTCGTCGTTGAACGTCATGCCCCGAATGTACGGGTGAGCGGTGCTCGGTGCCCGCATCGGCGGGAGGAGTAGACCGGACGGCATGCCCGTCCTCGACGAATCCCACCCCCTCTTCCTCTTCGCGATGGACCAGCGGTCCTCGCTCCTCGAGCACACCTACGACGAGTCCGGCGGGGAGCCGCGGGGCGACGCCGAGGCCGAGCGCGTGCGCGCCGGGAAGCAGCTCGTCTACCGCGGCGTCCTCACGGCGCTCGCGGCAGGTGCATCCCGCGAGCGGACCGGCGTCCTCGTCGACGAGCGCTACGGCTCCGACGTCGCCCGGCTCGTCAAGGAGGCCGGCCTCCAGCTCGCGATGCCGATCGAGCGGTCGGGCCGTGAGTGGTTCGAACTCGAGTACGGCGAGGACTGGATCGCGCACGTGGACGCCTTCGACCCGGACTGGGTGAAGGTGCTCGTGCGTGACAACCCCGACTTCGACGCGGAGCGCCGCGAGCGGCAGGCATCGGAGCTCGCCGAGGTCGCGGGCGTGCTGCACGTTGCCGGCCGGCCGTTCCTGGTCGAACTGCTCGTGCCAGCGACCGACGAGCAGCGGGCATCGGTCGAGGACTACGACCGCGACCTCCGACCGGACCTCGTCGTGCAGGTCATCGAGTACCTGCAGGACCACGGGGTCGAGGCGGACGTGTGGAAGCTCGAGGGCCTCGACGAGCGCGCGGACGCGGAACGGGTCGTCCGGACCGTGCGTCGCGGTGGCCGGGACGCGGTGCATTGCATCGTCCTCGGACGGGACGCCCCCGAGGAGCAGCTCGACCACTGGCTGCGCACCGCCGCCGGGGTGGACGGGTTCGTCGGGTTCGCCATCGGTCGCAGCAACTGGGAGGAACCGCTCGAGGACGTCGTCCGCGAACACCTCGACACCGAGGCCGCCGAGGGACTCATCGCGGCGAACTACCGCCACTTCGTCGACACCTGGCTCGAGGCCCGCCCGGGCATCGAGCACGGCGTGGACGCCGGCGCGGTCTGACCCCGGGTCCGAGCCCGGGTCTCAGGTGCGGACCAGCGGCTCCACGCCCGCCAGGTCCGCACCGATCCCGACGTCGACGAGCTCGATCCGCCCGGCGAGGCTCGCGCCCGGTCCGCGGAGCAGCCCGGCCTTCACCCCGCCGAACGTCACCGTGACGTCCGCCTGCAGCACGTGGTCGTCCGCGATCGCCCCGGTGTCGACGTCGATGCCGCTCGGCACGTCGACCGCCACGACGAACGGTGCGCGCTGGTCGCGTGCGAGCTGGCGGATCGCCGCGACGACCTCGCGCGCCGGCGAGCGGAGCGCGGACGCGCCGTGCACGCCGATGCCGAGGATCCCGTCGAGCACCAGGTCCGCCTCGAGCGCCGCGTCGGTCGCGACGGCGGCCAGACGCGCAGCGTCATCCCGGGAGGCCGCTGCGAGGAGGTCCGCGGCCGGACGGACCGACCCGGTGTCGGACGGGCGGTCCAGGAGGCGCGCCCCGGCGTCCAGCGCCGCTGCCAGGCCCGCCCCGTGGACGCGTGCGCCGACGCGCAGCACCGTCACGCGCCTCCCGCCCGCCGCCAGGCGTGCCCCCGCGAACAGCGCGTCACCACCGTTGTCGCCGCTGCCCACCAGCAGCAGGACCGATCCCGGTCCGTCAGCCGGACGCACGGCCGGGTCGTCGAGGAGTCCGCCGACGATCCGTGCCAGCCCGTCCGCCGCACGCTGCATGAGCGGTTCGCCCGCGTCGAGGTGCGGCCGCTCCGCCGCCCGGATCTGATCGCCGCCGTAGCCGTCCATGGCGACCACAGTGCCCCGGTAGCCTGGAGGGGACATGTCACTCGTCCCCGAAGCACCCCGTCCCCGCGTCGTGATGTCCCCGGACGGGCTGAAGATCGCGACCTACGACTTCGGCGACCCCGAGGCGCCGGCGGTCGTCGCCGTGCACGGGTTCGCCTCCGGCGCGCTGCTGAACTGGCACGCTTCGGGGTGGACGCGCGACCTCGTCCGCGCCGGGTACCGCGTCGTCGCGCTCGACCAGCGCGGGCACGGTGCCTCGTCGAAGCCGCACGACCCGTCCGCGTACTCGATGGAGCTCCTCGTCGCGGACGTCGTCAGCGTGATCGACACCTACCTGCTCGACGACGTCGCGTACCTCGGGTACTCGCTCGGCGCCCGCGTCGGCTGGCACACCGCCGAGCAGCTCCCCGACCGGATCAC
Source organism: Curtobacterium sp. C2H10 (assembly GCF_025407985.1). Classification (NCBI taxonomy): domain Bacteria; kingdom Bacillati; phylum Actinomycetota; class Actinomycetes; order Micrococcales; family Microbacteriaceae; genus Curtobacterium; species Curtobacterium sp. C2H10. The sequence goes on from NZ_JABXGF010000064.1 coordinate 11,921, forward strand.
CCGTGCGGTGTTCGGCGGCATCCCCGACGCCGACCCGATGCGGCGCGTGCGGGTCGACCAGGCGAAGGCACACCTCGCCCACGGCACCCCGATCGAGGATCGCGTGACGAACGGCTACCTGACGATGGCCGCCGGCGTCGAGGGGAACGACCTCGGCGCGCTCGTGGCGATGGTCGAGGGGATGCGGGGCAGCATCGAGCCGACGCCGTCGAACGCGCCCGCGCAGCCCGTACTGATGGCCGCGGGCAGCGAGGACGGCATCAAGGACAGTGCCGTGCGGCTCGCGGCGGCGGCCCCGGACGCCTCGTTCTTCGAGATCCCGGGCCGGAACCACTTCAACGCACCGACGTCGCGCGACTTCCGCCAGGCCGCGATCACGTTCCTGACCGAGACCGCCGTGTCCGACCAGCGCTGACGGGTACTGCCAGGTCCTCGTTGTCCCCGGTGGTCGCGCGTACCGTCCCGGCCATGGACTACAGACTCCTCGGCAACAGCGGGACATCGGTGTCGACGCTGACCCTCGGCACCATGACCTTCGGCAGCGAAGCCGACGAACCCACCTCGCACACCATCATCGACACGTTCGTCGCCGCCGGCGGCACGCTCATCGACACGGCGGACGTCTACTCCGGCAACGAGTCCGAGCGCATCATCGGCCGCTGGCTCGCCGCGCACCCGACCGAGGCACAGCAGGTCGTCCTCGCCACGAAGGGGCGCTTCCCGCAGGGCGACGGGCCGAACGACCTCGGGCTGTCCCGTCGGCACCTCCGGGTCGCCCTCGACGCCTCGCTCGAGCGTCTCGGTGTCGAACACATCGACCTGTACCAGATGCACGCGTGGGACGCCCTCACCCCGATCGAGGAGACCCTGCGCTTCCTCGACGACGCCGTGTCCGCGGGCAAGATCGGCTCCTACGGGTTCTCGAACTACCTCGGGTACCAGATCACGAAGGCCGTGTACGAGGCGAAGGGCCACGGGTGGGCCCCGCCCGTGACGCTGCAGCCGCAGTACAACCTGCTCGTCCGCGACATCGAGCACGAGATCGTCCCCGCCTGCCTCGACGCCGGCATCGGCCTGCTGCCCTGGTCGCCCCTCGCCGGCGGCTGGCTCTCCGGCAAGTACCAGCGCGACGAGGCCCCCAGCGGCGCGACCCGGCTCGGCGAGAACCCGGCGCGCGGGATGGAGGCGTGGGAGGCGCGGAACGGCGACGAGCGCACCTGGGCCGTCCTCGACGCGGTGTCGGACATCGCCGAGGCGCACGGTGCCTCGCGGTCGCAGGTCTCCCTGGCCTGGCTCCTCGCCCGACCGGCCGTGACGAGCGTCATCCTCGGTGCCCGGACGGTCTCGCAGCTCGAGGACAACCTCGGTGCCGCCGACCTCGTCCTCGACGACGCCGAGCTCGCACGGCTCACCGAGGTCAGCGCGCCGCGCATCGACGACTACCCCTACGGCACCGCGGGTGTCGCGCAGCGCGAGCGGAAGATCACCGGGGGTCGCTGAGCGTTCGCTGTCCGACGGGTGCGGCTTTCCGCGAGCTTGACCAGGGATGTGGACACCGTGTTCGGTGCGGTGTCACCATCACTGCACGACCGGCTGGTTACCGCGTCGAGCGCTCGGAACGCCCCCTGATCCGTGTTCCTCGCGCCGAAGGCCCCGGGTGTTCCCACCCGGGGCCTTCGCATGTGGGGCCGGCAGCGGGACTCGAACCCGCAACCCCCGTATTACAAGTACGGTGCGCTACCAATTGCGCCATGCCGGCTGACGCGCCCATCCTAGCGGCGGACGCGCCGGGGCCTCACTCGCTCTTCTCGGAGAAGTTCAGCGAGATCGAGTTCATGCAGTAGCGGTCACCCGTCGGCGTGCCGAACCCGTCGGGGAACACGTGGCCGAGGTGCGAGCCGCAGTTCGCGCAGCGGACCTCGGTGCGTGCCATGCCGAGGGAGTTGTCCTCGAGCAGCTGCACTGCGTCGGGATCGACCGACTCGTAGAACGACGGCCAGCCGCAGCCGGAGTCGAACTTCGTGCCGCTCTTGAACAGCTCCGCGCCGCACGCCGCACAGGTGTAGACACCGGCGCGCTCCTCGTCGAGGAGATCACCCGTCCACGGGCGCTCCGTGCCGGCCTGCCGGAGGACGGCGTACTGGTCCGGGGAGAGCTCCTCGCGCCACTGGGCGTCGGACTTGTCGACGTTGTATGCCATTGTTTCCTCCTGCTCCTGTCGCCGTTGCTGGACGACCACTTCGGTAAACTCGCGACGATGTCCGAACATTCCGTGCACCACGCCCGTTGGGACCGTCTGACGACGGACGAACTGTACGGCATCGTGGTGCTCCGGAACCGCGTGTTCGCACTGGAACAACGCGTCACGGCCGAGGACTTCGACGGCCGTGACCGTGAACCGGACACCGAGCACTGGTGGTTCGGCACCGACGACCGAGCGGTTGGGTACCTGCGGCTCATCCGACCCGCACCGGACGAGGCCCACCCGGACGGTTCGGCAGCACCCGCCTGGGTGATCGGCCGGGTCGCCACCGACCCCGGACACCGCGGGAGCGGGATCGCCGGTCGCCTCGTGGCCGCGGTGCTCGGTGCGCACGGGCACGAGCCGTTCGTCCTGCACGCCCAGGAGTACGTCGCCGGACTCTACGAGCGCCACGGCTTCGTCCGCTTCGGAGCGCCCTACGACGAGGCCGGCATCCGTCACGTCGGCATGCACCGTCCCGGTCGCTGATGGACACGCGGGAGCGGTACGCCGCCTACGCGGAGCGCATCGCGGGCGTCTCGCCGTCCTACGCCGCGTGGGCGCGGTCGCTGGACGACGGGGCGGTGTCTTTGCTCGACGAGGTCCCGGAATCGAAGCGGCAGCCGGAACTCCTCTTCGCGGTCGCCCGTCGCCTGGGCGCCGATCCGGCGGACCCCGGTGCGCTGCGCGCGCTCGTCCAGGAGGCGCGACCCGCCCTGGTCGCCGCCCTCGCCTCCGCCACGGTGCAGGCCAACGACCCCAGACGCCTCGCCCCGGTGGTCCCGCTGTTCGCGGCGCTCGCCGCGCGGGTCGGGCGGCCGCTCGGTCTCGTCGACGCGGGGGCAGCGGCGGGGCTGTGCTCGATCCCGGACCGGGTGACGCTCGACTACGTCGTCGGGGCGCGGTCCGAGGTCGTCCGCATGCACACGGCCTCCGTCGAGCCCGGCGTGCACCTCGTCGCGGCGGCCAGCGGCGCGGTGCCGGCACCGGCACCGGAACCGATCGAGGTCCGGGCGCGGGTGGCCCTCGACCCGAACCCGATCGACCTCGCCGGGCCCGGGGCGTTCGACCGGCTCGTCGAGGCCGTCCCGCCCGAGGCGACGGACCGCACCGCCCTGATGCGCGAGGCTGCGCGTGCGACGCTCGCCGCGCCTCCCGTCCGCATCCGGGGCACCCTGCCTGGTGACCTCGACCGCGCACTGGAGGCCCTGCCGGACGACGTCGTGCCCGTCGTCCTGACCACCGGGACCCTCGTGTACGTCCCCGGCGCGGACCGCCAGCGGTTCGTCGACCGGGTGCGCGAGCGGGGCGTGCACTGGATCGCGCTGGAACGCACGGGGATCCTCAGCGGGGTCGCCGCGACCCTGCCGGACGACGTCGACCCCGCTGATCCGGAGGCGTTCGCGACCGCATCGCTCGACGGTGTGGCCCTGGCCGTCTCGGACCCGTTCGGGGTCCGCGTCCGGTGGTTGGCCGATCCGAACCTGTGACCGGTCTTCGCGACAGTCCAGCGGCGTGCCAGGGTGCGGATGACCTCCACCCCTACGATGTGCGAGACCCGTTCCCCCACCGTGATCGGAACCGCAGTGACCGCCACACCCGTCGAGCTCGACGAGCTCGCCAAGCACGTGCTCGCGTTCGAGCACGACCGGGCACGGCACGACCGCACGAAGGAAGCGGAGATCCGGGTCGAGTTCGACATGTCGCCCGCTCGGTACTACCAGGTGCTGAACCGTGTGATCGACTCGCCCGCGGCGCTCGCGTACGACCCGCAGCTGGTCTCCCGGCTGCAGCGGCTCCGGTACGCGCGCACCAGTGCCCGGGCGGCGCGCAGCTTCGTCGCGCCCGGTGCAGCTCCCGAAGGACGTGAAGAGGAACGATGACGACGAGATACCCCCGAGACCGGTTCGACGACGTCGCCGACGGCCCCCGGGTCGGGGCGCACCGCGGTGCGCAGCGGCGTGGGCGCGGGTGGATCGCGTTCGCGTGGGCGGCGCTCGCCACCGGTGTCATCGTGGGGGTCTGCGTCGTCGCGCTCGCGCTCCTGAACGGCAGCTACTCGTTCACCGGCTCGGCATCGCCGTCGGCTTCGGCCTCGGCGTCGGCGTCCGCATCGGCGGCGCCGTCGTCGTCCGCGTCCTCGTCGGCGTCGCAGGCACCGGCCGCGGGGACCCCGGCCGACCAGGGTGCGACGACGCTCGTCGTGCTGAACGGCACGTCGACGACCGGCCTCGCGGCGAAGGGCAGCGCGGCGCTGACCTCGGCCGGGTGGAAGGTGACGTCGACGGGGGACGCCGGCACGACCGGGGCGACCTCGACGATCGTGTACTACCAGCAGGCCGCCCAGGCCGCCGTCGCGCAGGGCATCGCGAAGTCGCTGGGCACGACCGCGGTGCAGCAGTCGGCGGCGTTCCCGAACGCCGACATCAGCGTCGTGCTCGGCGCGGACTACGCCGGCTGATCGTTCCCGGCGCATTCCTGGTCGCGTTCTCCGGTTGGTGATGCGTGCATTTGTGACGGCCGTGTTTCGAGCACGTTGATTCTTGTCGGAATCGACGTGAAACAACGTCACACCTCTTGCCCTGTCGGCATTGTTCGGTAAGAGTCTCCCCAAGACGGCGACTACGCCGTCCGCACCAGCACCACCGCAGGGAGCAAGAGATCATGGCCAACGGAACCGTGAAGTGGTTCAACGCCGAGAAGGGCTTCGGCTTCATCACCGTCGATGGAGGGGGCCAGGACGTGTTCGTGCACTACTCGGCAATCGACATGTCGGGGTACAAGGTCCTCGAGGAGGGCCAGGCAGTGACGTTCGACGTCGGCACCGGGTCGAAGGGGCCGCAGGCCGAATCGGTCCGTCCCGCCTGACCCGGCAACCACCTCGCGAACGCGCCGTCCCGTCCGGGGCGGCGCGTTCGTCCGTGTGCGGCGACCGGCGTTCGTCGCTTCGGTCCCTCGTGTCGGTGCGTTCGTCGCTCGTGTCGGTGCGTGTCCTGGGAACTCGACCCGCGCCTCCTGGCGGTGTTGCACTCGACCCCTGCGAGTGCCAGAATCGGCGTTGGCACTCGCTCACGCTGAGTGCCAGCACGACCCCCATGACGACGTCCGGGAGGGACGAGAAACTCACATGGCTAAGATCATTGCTTTCGACGAGGAGGCCCGCCGTGGCCTCGAGCGCGGCCTGAACATCCTGGCTGACGCCGTGAAGGTGACGCTCGGCCCGCGCGGCCGCAACGTCGTCCTCGAGAAGAAGTGGGGCGCCCCCACGATCACGAACGACGGTGTCTCCATCGCCAAGGAGATCGAGCTCGACGACCCGTACGAGAAGATCGGTGCGGAGCTCGTCAAGGAGGTCGCCAAGAAGACCGACGACGTCGCCGGTGACGGGACGACCACCGCGACCGTCCTCGCCCAGGCCCTCGTCCGCGAAGGCCTCCGCAACGTCGCCGCCGGTGCCGACCCCGTGTCGCTCAAGCGCGGCATCGAGAAGGCCGTCGCCGCCGTCTCCGACCAGCTCCTCGCCAACGCGAAGGACATCGAGACCAAGGACCAGATCGCCGCGACCGCGTCGATCTCGGCCGCTGACCCGACCATCGGCGCGCTCATCGCCGAGGCCATCGACAAGGTCGGCAAGGAAGGTGTCGTCACCGTCGAGGAGTCGAACACCTTCGGCACCGAGCTCGAGCTCACCGAGGGCATGCGCTTCGACAAGGGCTACCTGTCGCAGTACTTCGTGACCGACCCCGAGCGTCAGGAAGCCGTCTTCGAGGACGCCTACATCCTGATCGTCAACTCGAAGATCTCGAACATCAAGGACCTCCTGCCGGTCGTCGACAAGGTGATCCAGGCGGGCAAGCAGCTCCTGATCATCGCCGAGGACGTCGACGGCGAGGCCCTGGCCACGCTCGTCGTGAACAAGATCCGCGGCATCTTCAAGTCCGTCGCCGTCAAGGCCCCGGGCTTCGGCGACCGTCGCAAGGCCATGCTGCAGGACATCGCGATCCTCACCGGCGGCCAGGTCATCTCGGAAGAGGTCGGCCTCAAGCTCGAGAACGCCACGCTCGACCTGCTCGGCAAGGCCCGCAAGGTCATCATCACCAAGGACGAGACGACCATCGTCGAGGGTGCCGGAGACGAGGAGCAGATCGCGGGCCGTGTCCGTCAGATCCGCTCCGAGATCGAGGCGACCGACTCCGACTACGACCGCGAGAAGCTCCAGGAGCGCCTCGCGAAGCTCGCCGGTGGCGTGGCCGTCATCAAGGCCGGTGCCGCGACCGAGGTCGAGCTCAAGGAGCGCAAGCACCGCATCGAGGACGCCGTCCGCAACGCGAAGGCCGCTGTCGAAGAGGGCATCGTCGCCGGTGGTGGCGTCGCCCTCATCCAGGCGTCCGTCGTGCTCGACACCCTCGAGCTCGAGGGCGACGAGGCGACCGGTGCGAACATCGTCCGCGTCGCGATCGACGCGCCGCTCAAGCAGATCGCGCTGAACGCCGGTCTCGAGCCGGGTGTCGTCGCCGCCAAGGTCCGCGAGCTCGAGTCGGGTCACGGCCTCAACGCCGCGACCGGTGAGTACGTCGACCTCGTCGCCGCGGGCATCATCGACCCGGCCAAGGTCACGCGCTCGGCGCTGCAGAACGCTGCGTCGATCGCCGGTCTGTTCCTCACGACCGAGGCCGTCGTCGCCGACAAGCCCGAGCGCACCCCTGCTGCTCCGGCCGGCGACCCGACGGGTGGCATGGACTTCTAAGCAGTCCTGACGGAAGGGCCTCGCACGCTGCGCGTGCGGGGCCCTTCCGCGTGCGGGGGGTGCGGCGGCGGGCGGGGCGCCGAGGTCGCACGAACTGCCGCTCGAGAGCGCGACGGGCGGCAGTTCGTGCGACCTCACCGTCCCGCCCACGGCGTGTTGTGCGACCAGCGCACACCGCACAGGAGGCGCGGGTCGTCACGTTCTCCACAGTTCGGCTCGAAGGATGGTCGCGGCTCGCACCGCACCGCCACACTCTCGCCATGCCTCGGCCGTCTCCGCTCCCCGACGAACTCGATCCGAACGGCTTCCGGGTCTGCGACGCGCTCGCGGCCGGGGTCGATCCGGGTCGACTCCGCCGGCGGGACCTCGCCCGCCCGGTGCACGGCGTCCGGTCGGCAGATGCATTGATGTCGCCCGTCGCCGCGCTCGCACTCGTGATGCGCCCAGATCAACACTTCAGTCACACGACCGCTGTCGAGCTCTGGGGTGCTCCGCTCCCGCGCCAGTTCGAGGGCAGCCTGCACGTCACGACGATCGGCGCCGGCCCGCTCATGCGTCGGCCCGGTGTCGTCGGACACCGACGTCGATCCGCGGCGGCCGTAGTGATGTGGGACGGTCTGCGCGTCAGCGGGCCGGAACATGCGTGGCGCGAGTGCGCTGGGCTGCTGAGCGTTCGACAGCTCGTGGCGGTCGGGGACTTCCTCGTCGGACGGCCGGACCGGACGACGGTCGACGCCCTGGCCGCCACGATCCTTCCCGGGCAGCGCTCCGGCGCCGTTGCGCGTGCGGCCGTCGAGCTCATCCGCATCGGGGCTGAGTCAGCGATGGAGACGTGGCTGCGTCTTGCGGTCGTGGACGCGGGATTCCCTGAACCGGAACTTCAGATCGAGGTGTTCGACCGTGCAGGGCGGTTCCTGGCGCGGGTGGACATGGGCTGGCCGGAGCTCCGGATCGCACTGGAGTACGACGGGGACCACCACCGCGAGCGTGCGACGTTCGAGCACGATCAGCGCCGGGACAACTCCATGACCGTGGAGGGATGGCTCGTCCTCCACGCGAATCGAGGAGACGTCGACCGTCCTGCGGTCCTCTTCGAGCGGCTTCGTCAGGCGTTCGTCGCGCGATCGTCGGCTCGACCACGGGCATGACCTGGTCGAGGTCGCGCGACATGCCGCAGGTGAGGTGCCCGGGTCGCACGAACTGCCGCCCGGCCCGTGGGTGGGCGGCAGGTATTGCGACCTCGGCGTGTGCTGGCGGGTTCGTCGCGAGGTCGCGCGACCTGCCGCGCGTGGGGCGTCCGGGTCGCACGAATTGCCGCCGAGCGCGTGGGTGGGCGGCAGGTATTGCGACCTCGGGCCAGCGGGCGGGCGTGCGGGGGCCCGGGG
>NZ_JABXGF010000065.1:0-20029 GCF_025407985.1 Curtobacterium sp. C2H10
GCGCATGCGTCGAGCCTGACCCGGACGGGCGCCGGCGGGTACCGGCGCCCGTCCGGGTCCGCGGCGCGTTCGGGTCGCCGCGGTCCCGCCGGTGCGGTGGTGGTTCGGGCCACCACCGCACCGGCACCCCTCGTCCCGCCGCCGGCCCCTCCCGGCCGGCCGACTCGATCCACCGCTTCCGACCGCTTCCGACCGCTTCCGACCGCGACGTGAGGACCACCGTGCACGACCACGACACCCACCCGCTCGACCGCCACGTCGGGCCCCCGCACGTCGAACGATTCGTCCTCACCCGGGCGCAGGAGACCATCGGCGTCGTCTGCACCTGTGCGATCGGGGCCGACCACGACAACACCATCCGTCCGGTCGGCGCGGATCGCGTCCACTGAACCCTGTGCACGCGGCGGATGCAGCGGGATACTGGGGTGGTGCGTGAACTCCAAGCCGCCATCGCAGCGGACCTCAACGTCCAGCCGACCATCGACCCGGAGCAGGAGATCGCCCGTCGCGTCGGGTTCCTCCGGGACTACCTGCTCACCACCGGTGCCAAGGGCTACCTGCTCGCGATCAGCGGCGGCCAGGACTCGACGCTCGCCGGACGCCTGACCCAGCTCGCCGTCGAGTCGCTCCGCGCCGAGGGGCACCCCGCCGAGTTCACCACCGTCCGCATGCCGTACCGCGTGCAGGCCGACGAGGACGACGCCCAGCTCGCGCTGCAGTTCATCGCGGCCGACCCGGGCATCACCGTCAACATCGAGCACGGTGTCGACGGGGTCGTGCAGGACACCGCGGCCTCGGGGGTGGAGCTGAGCGACTTCGTGAAGGGCAACGTCAAGGCCCGGATGCGGATGGTCGCGCAGTACGCCGTCGCCGGGCAGCGGGGGCTCCTCGTCGTCGGGACCGACCACGCGGCCGAGGCCGTGACCGGCTTCTTCACGAAGTACGGCGACGGCGGTGTCGACCTCACCCCGCTCACCGGGCTGTCGAAGAGCCAGGGCCGGCAGCTGCTCGAGCACCTCGGCGCCCCGGCCCGCCTGTACGAGAAGGCCCCCACCGCCGACCTGCTCGACGAGACGCCCGGCCAGACGGACGAGGCGAACCTCGGGCTGTCGTACGCCGAGATCGACGCGTACCTGCAGGGCCACGACGTGCCGATCGAGGTCGCCGAGGCGATCGAGTCGCGTTACCGGGCGACGGAGCACAAGCGCCAGGTCCCGGCGACGCCCTTCGACGACTGGTGGCGTGCGGGCGCGTAGGCGCTGACGCGACCCCGTCCAGGAGGCGCGGTGCGGGGCCGTCCCGCACCGCGCCTCCTGTCTGTCCGTGCGTTCTCCTACGATGGGAGCCAACGGAACAACAGATGCGGAATCCAGGCTGCGGCCTGTTCCACGAGGGGGAGTCATGGAAGTCCTGTTCGCGCTCGGAGCCGTCCCGCTGATCGTCGTGGGGGTCGTCGTCCTGGCGGTCATCGTGCTGATCTACGCGAAGCTCGTCTACCGCAACGCCGGCGCCGACGAAGCGCTCATCATCACCGGCAAGCGCTCCCGCAAGGTGAAGAACCCTGACGGCACCGAGACGGTCGAGTCCGGGATCAAGGTCGTCCTCGGCGCCGGTGTCCTGGTCCGGCCGTTCTTCGAGCGCGTCGCCAAGATCTCGCTGAGCTCGCGCGCGATCGACATCAACGTGAACGCGCAGGACTCCCGCGGCGTGACCATCGACGTCGAGGCCGTGGCGCTCGTCAAGGTGGGCGAGGCCGACGCGTCGATCCGGGCCGCCGCGCAGCGGTTCCTCGGCCAGGAGAAGAAGATCGACGACTTCGCGCGCGAGGTCCTGTCGGGTTCGCTCCGTGCGTCGATCGGTGCGACCGACGTGTCGACCATCATCCGCAACCGCGACCAGCTCACCGTCGCCGTGCTCGACGTCGCGAAGGACGCCCTGCACAGCCAGGGACTCGACGTCGACTCGTTCGAGATCAAGGGCATCTCGGACCGCAACGACTACATCAGCGACCTCGGACGTGCCGAGCGCGCGCGGGTCCGGCTCGAGGCCGAGAACGCCGAGGCCCAGGCCGACCGCGAAGCGCGTGAGGCCCGTGCCACGGCCGACCAGGCCATCGCCGAGGCGGAGAACACCCTCGCGATCCGTCGGGCCGCCCTGCAGCTCGACGCCGACCGTGCCTCCGCCGAAGCCGCCGCCGCTGGCCCGCTCGCCCAGGCCCGCGCGGCGCAGGGCGTCGTCGAGCAGGAGCAGCTGACCGCGCAGAAGCGTGCCGAACTCCGCCGTGCCGAGCTCGAGTCCGAGGTCTCCGCGGTGGCCGAGGCGCAGGCGCGCAAGACCCGCGTCGAGGCCGAGGCGGCCGCCGCTGCCCAGGTCGAGACCGCACGTGCCCAGGCCGAGGCCCGACGCATCTCGGCCGAGGCGATCGCCGCCGAGGCCCAGGCCGAGTCCGAGGCCCGCAAGCTCGCGGCCGACGCCTCCCGCGCCGAGGGTGAAGCCGCCGCCGACGCGATCCGCGCCAAGGGCCAGGCCGAGGCCGACGCCACGAAGGCGCAGGCGGACGCACTCGCCCAGCACTCCGAGGCCGTCCTCCGGGTGAAGGCGATCGAAACGTTGCCGAGCATCGCCCGCGAGCTCGCGGCGCCGATGGGCAACATCGACAAGCTGACCGTCGTGTCCTCCGACGGCGCCGGAGCGCTCTCGAAGAGCGTGGTCAGTCAGTTCAGCGAGGTCGACGCCCTGCTCGGGACGACGGCCGGCTTCACGCTGAGCGACATCGTCAAGAGCACCACGACGGGGCAGGCCGCAGCCCGCGCCGTCGTGCGTGAGCAGGAGTCCGCGGCGGCCGAGTAGCCGATCCGTCGTCCGGTGCGGGCGCGGCGGGGGTCAGTCCTCGTCGCGCCCGTCGTCGTCGCGGCGGTCGCGCTGCTGGCCGCCAGCGTCCTCGCGCTCACCGGAACCGTCGTGTCCGTCCCGGCGCTGGTCCGCCAGGCGCTGCTGCCAGACGACGCTGCGGGCGGCTCCCTCGAGGATGTCGTCGACGCTCCGGCCGGTCTGCGCGGCGAGGGCACCGCTGAGACCCGCGGTGAGCGTGCCCCCGGCCGACGCCAGTCGTTCGACCACCTGCTCCTGCCGTTCGGTCAACGGTTCGTCGATCATCTCGTCGATGGTGTCGCGGATGTTCTGCTCGCTCGCGTCCAGGGCCGCCTCGTCGCCCGAGTGCAGTGCTGCTGCCTCGCCGACGACGACGAGTCCGAGCCGCGCAGCATCGTCTTCCGGACGCTGGCCTTCGTGCTCGTCAGTCATGAGCGGGACGGTACGCTCGACCGGATCACGCTTCCTGGACAGCGGGGTACGTGGGCGCTCCCCCCGGCGGCAGTCCTCCCCACCGTCGCAGCAGCCACTCGGCGGCCGCCAGCCCCTCACGTCGTTGGAAGTCCCGGAGCGTCGGCATGTGCGGGATCGCCGGGCGTGACGCCTTCTCGAAGAACGTCCCGGCGAGCCCGGCGAGGACCGCGTCCACGCTCGACGCCGGCACCCCCGCGAACACCCGGTGGGTGGCGAGGTGGAGCTCGACGTCGGTGTCCTCGCCGCGCACCAGCACGTCGAGCAGGTAGGTGAGCGGGTCGAGCCAGTGCGCGCCGACGGCCGCCCACGGCCAGTCGATGACCCAGACGACACCGTCCGCGTCGACGAGCAGGTTGTCGGCGCGGCAGTCGACGTGCGCCAGGGAACCTCCGTCGACGGCCGCCGCGGCGTCGCGTGCCGCCCGCGCCATCGCAGGGGCAGCGGCGACCACGTGCGCCGGGACGACGTCGGGGAAGCCTGAAGCGGCCATCCGGTCCCAGGCGCCGAAGTCCTCGACGAGGTCGTCCGCGACGCGCGGGAGCTGTGCGAGCGTCCCGGTGGCGGTCGGCAGCGTGTCGAGTGCGTCGAGCACTGCGGTGACGTCGGACCCGTCGCCCGCCGTGCCGGGGTGGTGTCCGTCCACGTCCTCGATGACGAGGGCAATCCAGTCGTCGCCGTCGACGGTCTCGCGCACGGTGTCGATCAGCCGAGGCGCCTGCACGGCACCGGGCAGGTGGCCCATGACCTCGGCCTCGCGCTCGTGCATCCCGAAGCCGTCCGGGTTCCGCGACCGAGAGAGCGTCTTCACGAACGCTCGTCGACCGTCCCCGGTGACCACCCGGTCGGCGCCACCGGGGGAGTACCCACCCGCCTGTGACTCGGCCTGTGCCACCGCGCCCCCGAGCACCGTCTCGATGCGCTCCCGCAGGACTGCCGGCACATCGCTCCACGTCGTCCGCCCCATCCGGCCCACGGTACCTGAGGAGGCGTTCACAAACATGCACAATGGGAAAGATTGCGTTGGTAGCAAAGGTGCTCGTGGTGTAAAGTTGCAGCGTCTGCAAGGTTGACCCGCCGTCACCGGCCCGCCACGACGCCCTGGCGTCCCTCGCGACCACGACCACCACACGCACCCCTGAAGGACCCCCATGTCTACTGCCACCGCACCCGTCGAGGTGTCGCGCGGACGACCGAGCTCCCCGGCCGGCCAGCCGGGGAAGCCGATCATGTCGCACCGCCAGATCCTCCTCGTCATCTACGGCCTCATGGCCGGCATGTTCCTCTCGTCGCTCGACCAGACGATCGTCGGCACGGCCATCCGCACCATCGGCGACGACCTGCACGGTCTCGACCAGCAGGCCTGGGTCACCACGGCGTACCTGATCGCGTCGACGATCACCACGCCGATCTACGGCAAGCTCTCCGACGTCTTCGGCCGTCGTCCCCTCTACATCTTCGGCATCGCGGTCTTCATCATCGGCTCGCTGCTCTCGACCATGTCGATGTCGATGATCATGCTCGCCGCGTTCCGTGCCTTCCAGGGCATCGGTGCCGGTGCGCTGATGTCCCTGCCGCTCGCGATCATGGGTGACATCCTCGCTCCCCGCGAGCGCGCGAAGTACCAGGGGTACTTCCTGGCCGTCTTCGGCATCTCCTCGGTCATCGGTCCGCTCATCGGCGGGCTCTTCTCCGGCGCGTCGACCATCCTCGGCGTCACCGGCTGGCGCTGGGTCTTCCTGATCAACGTCCCGATCGGCATCGCGGCGCTCCTCATGGTCATCGCGTTCCTGCACCTGCCGAAGTTCGGCGACGCCAAGGCGAAGCCGCGCATCGACTGGTGGGGCGCGACCTCGGTCATCGTGACCCTCGTCCCGCTCCTGCTCGTGGCCGAACAGGGCCGCACCTGGGGCTGGGGCTCGGCCGCCGCGATCGCCTGCTACGTCATCGGTGCCCTCGGCCTGGTCGCCTTCCTCGTCATCGAGACGCTCATGAAGGACGACGCGATCATCCCGCTGAAGCTCTTCCGCTCGGGCGTCTTCTCGATGGCCACGATCCTCGGCTTCCTCGTGGGCTTCGCGATGTTCGGCGCCATGCTGACCATCCCGCTGTACCTGCAGATCGTCACGGGTCTCACCCCGACCGAGTCCGGCTTCGCGACCCTGCCGATGATCGGTGGGCTCATGATCGCCTCGATCGCCTCCGGCCAGATCGTCGCCCGCACCGGCAAGTACCGGATCTTCCCGGTGATCGGCACCGCGCTCGTCTCGCTCGGCTACGTCGTCCTGACGTTCATGACCATCGACAAGCCGCTCTGGTTCCTGATGATCGGCATGTTCCTCATCGGGCTCGGCCTCGGCCAGCTCATGCAGAGCATCACCCTCGCCTCGCAGAACTCCGTGCAGCCGCGTGACATGGGTGTGGCGACCAGCTCGGCGACGTTCTTCCGCCAGATCGGTGGAACGCTCGGCACCGCGGTGCTCCTGAGCGTCCTGTTCTCGATCATGCCGGCGAACATCCTGCACGCCACGGCCGACCAGAAGAACCTGACCGGCGCGCTCGACGCCGCGCTCAACCCGACGGTCGCCAGTGCCAAGGCGAACCAGGGCGTCATGGACCAGATCTGGAACCCGATCGTCACCCCGATCAAGCAGCAGGTCCAGTCCGGGCTCGACCAGGCCACCGCGCAGGTGACCCAGGCCACGGCCGGCGCTCCCGAGGCCGTGCAGCAGCAGGCGCTCACCGCCGCCGCCGACAAGGCCCACGCGTCCGTGCAGGACGGCAAGCTCGTCGTCGACTGGTCCGACTCGGCCCAGCGCACGTACTGGGTGGACGACCTCGCCCCGGCGCTGTCGAAGCAGATCGACAAGGGCACGAGCGACAAGGGCGCGTCGAGCAGCGAGACGAGCGACACGTCCTACCTGAACGGTGCGGACGCCGCGCTCACCAGGCCCTTCATGACCGGGTTCAACTCGTCGGCCGTCACGGTCTACTGGGTCGGCTTCGCGGTCATCCTGCTCGCCTTCGTCCTGAGCTGGTTCTTCAAGGCGCCGCCGCTCCGCAAGAGCTCGGCCCTGCAGGAGCAGGCGGACAACGAGGGCACGGCTGACGGCCTCGAGGTCCAGGCGGTCAAGGCCGCCGACACCATGGGCTCGCCGACCGCTCCCGTCACCGGTTCGATCCCCGTCCAGCGGGGCGCGTCGGACCGCTAGGCCGCACGGGGCCTCCCGCCACCGCGGGAGGCCCCGTCGTCCGTCCGAGGAGCCACCACGTGACCACCACCGAAGCCCCCGCCCCCGCCCCCGGCGACAGCGGCCTGCGGGAGCGCAAGAAGCAGCAGACCCGGGCCGCCATCCACCGGTCCGCGCTCGAGCTCGTCACCGATCGCGGGCTCGCCGGCGTCACGGTCGAGGAGATCTGCGCCGCCGCCGGCGTCTCGCCCCGCACGTTCTTCAACTACTTCCCGTCCAAGGGCAATGCCGCCCTCGGCCTCCCCGCGACCACCGTCCCGGACCCCGCCCGCGCGACCTTCCTCGCCGGTGCGGGCACGCTCGTGTCCGACCTCTGCGACCTCGTCGCGCAGACCGTGACCCTGCCCGAGGACCGCCGCCGGATGAAGTCGCTCGTGCAGGCGCGGCCCGAGATGGTCCCGACGATGCTGCAGTGGATGGCCGAGGCCCGGTCGGCGATCGTCGAGGTCGCCGCCGAACGCACCGACGCCGAGTCGGCGCGGACCGCCGTCACGCTCGTCATGGCCGCCGTCATCGAGGTCGCGCACCGGTTCTCGGTCGCGTCCCGCGACGAGCTGGCGGACCGGCTCCGCGGCGTGGTCGCGGAGATGGGGCGGCTCGCCGCCGTCTGAGCAGCGCGACCACGTCCAGGAGGGGGCCCCACCGGCCGGTGCCGGCGCGACACGCCAGCGGTGTGGCGGCCGTGTCCGGAGTGACGGTGCGGGTCCGACCCGCACCGCGCCTCCTGTCTGTCTGCCTGCCGTCGCGTGCTGTCATCCGATCACTCACCGCGCATCGTGGCTGAAACATCCAGAAATTGGACCTTGACAGCGGAGACATAGGATGTTTCGATGAGTCCGTTCGGCCGACGGAGACCGAACGGGTAGGAGACACGATGAGCCGCATCACCGGTCTGCGCGTCCGCGACGTCCGGTTCCCGACCTCCCGGGACCACGACGGATCCGACGCCATGAACCCGGCGCCCGACTACTCCGCCGCCTACGTCGAGATCGCGACCGACGCCCTGGACGGGCACGTCGGCACCGCCTTCGTCTTCACGATCGGCCGCGGCAACGAGGTGCAGGAAGCAGCGATCGCCGCCCTCCGCGAGCACGTCGTCGGCGCGGACGCCGAATCGGTCCTCTCGGACATGGGCGGGACGTGGCGCACGCTCGTCCACGACTCGCAGCTCCGGTGGCTCGGGCCCGAGAAGGGCGTGATGCACATGGCGATCGGCGCCGTGGTGAACGCCCTCTGGGACCTCCGGGCGAAGCGTGCCGGGCAGCCGCTCTGGGCGCTGCTCGCCGACCTCAGCCCGGACGAGCTCGTCGACCTGGTGGACTTCCGGTACCTCTCCGACGCCATCACCCCGGCCGACGCACGGGAGCTGTTCGAGGCCGCCGTACCGCTCCGTGCCGAGCGCCGACGCCGCCTCGAGCACGAGGGCTACCCGGCGTACACCACCACCCCCGGCTGGCTCGGCTACGACGACGAGAAGCTCGCCCGCCTCTGCCGCGAGGCCGTCGACGAGGGCTTCACCCAGATCAAGCTCAAGGTCGGCGGGGACATCGACGAGGACGTCCGACGGCTCGGGATCGCCCGCGCCACGGTCGGTCCGGACATCCGGATCGCGATCGACGCCAACCAGCGCTGGGACGTCGACGAGGCGGTCACGTGGATCGAGCGGCTCCGCCCGTTCGACATCGCGTGGGTCGAGGAGCCCACGAGCCCCGACGACGTCCTCGGACACGCCGAGATCGCCCGCCGCATCGCACCGATCCCGGTGGCGACGGGGGAGCACATGGCGAACCGTGTGATCGCGAAGCAGCTCATCCAGGCGGACGCGATGTCGGTGCTCCAGATCGACGCCACGCGGGTCGCCGGGGTGAACGAGAACCTCGCGATCCTGCTCCTCGCCGCCAAGTACGGCGTCCGCGTCTGCCCGCACGCCGGCGGGGTCGGTCTGTGCGAGGCGGTGCAGCACCTCTCGATGTTCGACGCCGTCGCGCTCACCGGAGACCTCGACACCCGCTGCATCGAGTTCGTCGACCACCTGCACGAGCACTTCGTGACACCGGTCGACGTGCACGACGGCCGTTACTGGCCGCCCACCGCTCCCGGCGCGGGCACCGAGATGCATGCCGCCACGCTCGAGGACCACGCGTTCCCCGACGGCCCGGTCTGGGCCGCCGTCGACGCGAGCGTCCCGGACGCCGTCCGCGTCGCCTGACGCACCCCGACCCCGTCCGCGTCGCCTGACGCACACCGACCCCGTCCGCGTCGCCTGACGCACCCCGATCGCGACGCCCGACGACCCTGACCCGCACCACGTTCCTCCCGAACCGACCCCCCCACCCTGATCACCACGACGAAGTGGAGACTCCGATGCACCGACGCCGAATCGTCGCGGGGCTGGCGGCAGCCGCCGCCACCGCGCTCGTCCTCGCTGGTTGTTCCTCCGGCAGCAGTGCCGGCGGCAGCCAGTCCAAGGACGCCATGACCTGGTCCATGTGGATCGCGGGGAAGGAGGACAAGGCCGCCTGGCAGAAGGTCGCCGACACCGTGAAGAGCGAGGACGGCATCACCCTGACGATCCAGGGCGCCCCGTTCGAGAACTACTTCACGAAGCTCAGCACGCAGCTCAGCGCCGGCAGCGCCCAGTGCATCGTGAGCATGCAGTCCCTCCGCGCGGCGAACTACACGTCATCGCTCCTGTCGCTCGACGACCTCGCGAAGAAAGACGGCCTCGACCTGTCGGCGTACGACAGCACGGCGCTCGACGGCATGAAGGTCGACGGCAAGCTCTACGGTCTGCCGTACGACACCGGGCCCATCCTGATGTTCTACAACAAGGACCTCTTCAAGCAGGCCGGCGTGGCCGACCCCGAGCCCGGGTGGACCACCGACGACTTCGAGCAGGCCGGCGAGGCGCTCAAGGCGAAGGGCATCACCGAATTCGGCTCGACCGTGGGCGACCTCAACATCGAGTCGATGATCTACGGCTACAACGGCGGCCGGGTGATCACGAAGGCCGGCAAGATCGACGCCACCGACACGAAGTTCGCGGACGGCCTGGACTGGCTCGCGAGCCTGGTGAAGAAGGGCTACGCGACCCAGGCGTCGTCGGACACCTCGACGCCCGGCAACGACTTCGCCGCCGGCAAGGTCGCGATGTACACGGACGGTCCGTGGTCGCTGATCAGCCAGAAGGCCAAGGTGAAGTTCGACCTCGGCGTCACGACGCTGCCGGCCGGGACCTCGGGCCCGTCGACCTTCGCCGCCGGTTCCGGCTTCGGTGTCTCGAAGCAGTGCAAGTACCCGGAGCAGGCGTTCAAGGCCGTCCAGACGATGACCAGCGAGAAGGTCCTGACGTCCCTCGCCGAGCAGGGGCGTGCCTTCCCGGCCCGCACCGCGGCGCAGGACGCGTGGTACTCCAGCGCCGGCATCGACGGGGCCGAGACCGCGCTCAAGGCGGCCCTCGCCAAGTCCTCGCCGCTGCCGGGCAACAAGCAGAGCGACCAGCTGGGCCAGCTCTTCACGCAGTACGCGCTCCAGGCGGTCAACGGACAGACGTCCGGCAAGGACACGATGTCCTCGATCGCCGGTCAGCTCGGCACGCAGTGACCGACGCGACCGACTGACGGACGGGAGGCGCGGGTCGACCCCGCCCCGCGCCTCCAGTCCGCCACCCCGACAGCAAGCACCCGCGAACGACGAGGAGGTCGTCGCATGACCACCATCCAGGATCCACCGGCGGTCCCCGCCGTCGCGACCGCGGTCGCGACGGGCACCGCGACGCCCCGGCCCAAGGGCGGTGACGCCGACGGCGTCGTCGGTCGGCGCTCGTGGTGGGGCGCCGCCTTCGCCGCGCCGCACTCCATCGGGCTGGTCGTCTTCACGGCGTTCCCGATCATCGCCTCCCTCGTCGTCAGCTTCATGAACTGGCCGATGCTCGGCGAGCGCAGCTTCGCCGGCATCGAGAACTACGCCAGGCTCTTCGCCGACCCGGTGTTCCGGACGGTGACGCTCAACACGGCCCTGTTCGTGGTGCTGTACGTGCCGCTCAACCTCGTCGTGTCGCTCGGGCTCGCCGCCTGGCTGACACCGCGGATCGCCGGTCGACACGTCTTCCGCGTGCTGTTCTTCATCCCGACCATCACGCCGATCGTCGCGAACGTCGTTGTCTGGCGGATGCTCTACCAGCCGGGCGGCGCGATCGACGCCTCCCTGCAGTCGACGGTCGGCGTGCACGCGCCGAACTTCCTCGCCGACGAGCACTGGGCGATGCTGGCCATCGTCGCGATGAGCGTCTGGCAGGGCTTCGGGTACAACATGCTCATCTTCTCGGCGGCCCTCGACGCCGTGCCCGAGAACCAGATCGAGGCGTCGCAGCTCGACGGCGCGAACGCGTGGCAGACGTTCTGGGCGATCAAGTTCCCACTCATCTCGCCGTCGGTGTTCTTCGCCACGATGATGACGCTGATCACCTCGTTCCAGGTGTTCGTGCAGCCGTTCGTCCTCACCAAGGGCGGACCGGGCACGGCGACGGAGACCCTCGTGCAGTACATCTACAACACGGGCTTCCAGAACCAGCAGCTCGGGCTGGCCTCCGCCGGTGCCTGGGTGCTGTTCGTCATCATCCTCGGGATCACGGCCGTCCAGTTCCTCGGGCAGAAGCGGTGGGTGCACTATGAGTGAGCTGACCAAGCCCCGCACGAGCGGGTTCACGACGTCGAACCGCACGGTCAACCCGCGGTCCGTGCCCCGGACCGCCTCGGCTCCCCGGCCCGGACGGCTCCGGCACGCGATCGGCTACGCGCTCCTCTGCCTCGTCGCGCTGCTCTTCGTCTCGCCGCTCATCTACATGGTGGCGACGAGCCTCAAGCCGGCGGACCAGGTGTTCACCACGCCGCCGACGCTCTGGGGACGCTCGCTCGAGTGGGACAACTACGTCCAGGCGTTAACCTACCTGCCGTTCGCCCGCTTCATCCTGAACGGAATCTTCGTGGCGGCCGCCGGCACCGTGATCAACGTCGTCGTGGCCGTGCTCTCCGGGTACGCGTTCTCGCGGCTGCGCTGGCGGGGACGGAACACCGTGTTCCTGCTCTTCCTCGTGACGCTGATGATCCCGCAGGACGTCCTCGTCATCCCGATGTACGTGATGATGCAGGGCTTCGGGTGGGTGGACACCTTCCAGGCCCTCATCGTCCCGTGGGCGTTCACGGCGCTCGGCGCGTTCCTCATCCGGCAGTTCTTCCTCACCGTGCCGCAGGAGCTCGACGACGCAGCACGCGTCGACGGCGCCGGCGCCATCCGGACCTTCGTCTCGGTGATGCTGCCGCTCGCCCGGCCGACGATGGCCGTGCTCGCGGTCTTCTCGTTCATCTCCTACTGGAACTCGTTCCTCTGGCCGCTCGTCGTGGTCAACGACGTCGAAGCCCACGGCACGATCCCGCTCGGCCTGCAGCAGTTCTTCGGGCAGCAGGGGTCCGAGTGGAACCTCGTGATGGCGGCCTCGGTGATCTCGATGCTCCCCACCGTGATCCTCCTCGTCCTGCTGCAGAAGCACCTCGTCAAGGGCATCGTCACCAGCGGCCTCGGCGGCCGGTGACGTGCTGTACTCGTGAAAGGAACACTGGCCACATGACCATCACCGCACCTGCAGAGCCGCAGACCGCGACCGATCCCTCCGGCCTGCCCGCGTGGTTCACCCACGACCGGTTCGGCATGTTCATCCACTGGGGGCTCTACGCCCTGCCGGCACGGCACGAGTGGGTGAAGAACCGCGAGCGGATCACCGACGCCGACTACCAGAAGTACTTCGACCACTTCGACCCGGACCTGTTCGACGCCGCCGACTGGGCGCGACGAGCACGTGAGGCGGGCATGAAGTACGTCGTCCTCACCACGAAGCACCACGAGGGCTTCGCACTCTGGGACAGCGCACTGACCGACTACAAGTCCACGAACACCCCGTTCGGCCGCGACATCGTGCGCGAGTTCGTCGACGCCGTCCGCGCCGAGGGACTGCGGGTCGGGTTCTACCACTCGCTCATCGACTGGCACCACCCGGACTTCACGATCGACGGCGTGCACCCGAGGCGGGACGACGGCGACGAGGCGATCGCCGCGTTGAACGAGGGCCGGGACATGGCGCGCTACCGGGACTACCTGCACGGGCAGGTGACGGAGCTGTTGTCCGACTACGGGCGGATCGACTACCTGTTCTACGACTTCTCGTACCGCGACAACGACCACGAGGACATCTGGGGCGGCAAGGGCCGCGACGACTGGGGCTCCGAGGAGCTGTTGGCGCTGACCAAGCGGCTCCAGCCCGGCATCATCGTCAACGACCGGCTCGACCTGCCCGGCGACATCGTCACGCCGGAGCAGTACCAGCCGGACAAGCCGATGGAGGTCGACGGCGTCCAGGTGCCGTGGGAGGCCTGCCAGACCCTCAACGGCTCGTGGGGGTACGACCGCGACAACCTGAACGTCAAGAGCACCGACCTGCTCGTGCGCATGCTCGTCGACGGGGTCTCGAACAACGGGAACATGCTCCTCAACGTCGGGCCGACCGGTCGTGGCGAGTTCGACGGGGTCGCCCGGACGGCGCTCGCCGGGATCGGCACGTGGATGCACCAGCACGCGCGGTCGGTGTACGGCGCCGGGCCGTCGATGTTCCGGGCGCCGGCGGGCACCGTCTACACGCAGAACGGGAACCGGCTGTACCTGCACCTCTTCACGTGGCCGTTCGAGCACGTGCACCTCGCCGACCTCGCCGGCCGGGTCGAGTACGCCCAACTCCTGAACGACGCGTCGGAGATCCACTACCGCGAGATCGCGCCCGGCACCCGGGCGCAGAACACCGGCCTCGGTGGACAGCCCGCGGGGACGCTGACGCTCACCCTGCCGATCGTCCGGCCGGACGTGGCGGTGCCCGTGGTCGAGCTCTTCCTGCGCGACTGATGCAGCGCATCCTGACGAGGACCCGGCTGCGGGCGGGGAGCGAGGCGGCGTACGAACGCGTGCACACCTCGGTCCCGCCCGCGCTGGCGGCACGGCTCCGCGCGGCCGGGGTGCAGGACTGGACGATCTGGCGGGACGGGCAGGACCTCGTGCACCTCGTCGAGGTCGACGACTACCGGGCGATGCGGAAGGCGCTCGCCGACGACCCCGTGAACGCCGAGTGGCAGGCGGTCGTGAACCCGTTGCTCGAGGCGGACGACGACTACTCCGGCGGCGACGACGGCATCCCCCGGGTGTGGTCGCTCGCGGACCAGGTGGACGCGTGACGGCCCCGGACCTCGACCGCGGACCGTTCTGGTTCGGTGGTGCGGGGATCGGCAACCTGCTGCGCGAGGTGTCCGACGACGAGGCGCGGGCCACGGTCGACACCGCGTGGGAGGCCGGGGTCCGCGGCTTCGACACCGCGCCGCACTACGGACTCGGGCTGTCCGAGCGACGGCTCGGAGCGGCACTCGCCGAGCGGCCGCGGTCCGACTACCTGGTGTCGACGAAGGTCGGACGCCTGCTCGTGCCCGGGCGGGGCGACGGGGACGACCTGGACTCCGGCGGGTTCGCGGTGCCGGACGACCTGGTCCGGCAGTGGGATCCCTCGCCGTCGGGCGTGCGGCGGTCACTCGACGAGTCCCTCGGTCGCCTCGGGCTCGACCACGTGGACATCGCCTACCTGCACGACCCGGACGTGTACTCGCTGCGGGACGGGCTGAGCCAGGCGCTGCCGACGCTCGTCGAGCTCCGGGACGAGGGAGTGGTGCGTGCGGTGGGCGTCGGGTCGAATTCCGTCGAGGCCCTCGAGGCAGCGGTCTCCACCGGCATGTGCGACGTGGTCATGCTCGCCGGGCGGTACACGCTGCTCGAGCAGCCCGCGGCGGCGCTGGTCGCACGGTGCGCGGACCTCGGGGTCGCCGTGGTCGCGGTCGGCGTCTACAACTCGGGGCTGCTCGGCCGGGACCGGCCGGACGCCTCGGCGACGTACGACTACGCGGTGGCGCCGGCCTCGCTCGTCGAACGGGCGAACGCGATCGCCGACGTGTGCGAACGGCACGGCGTCACGCTGCCGGAGGCCGCGCTCGCGTTCCCGCGCCGGGCGGCTGCCGTCCGGGCGATCGCCCTCGGTGCGCAGTCGGCGGAGCAGGTGCGCTCGAACGTCGCTCGGGCGGCCGCGACGGTGCCCGAGGCGCTCTGGGACGACCTGCGCACGGCGGGCCTGCTCGCCGCCTGACGCGGGCGGCGCGGCGCGGCGCGGCCGGGCGCCCCGGCGCGGATAGCGTGCGCACAACGAAAGTCACCCCGAACCACGCGGATGCGCGGTTCGGGGTGACTTCGGTTGTGCGCCGGGTCGTGCCCGGCCACGTCCGACTAGCGGGTGCGGGCGCTCCGGCCAGCGAACCGCGTGTAGATGAACAGCACGATGACGGCGCCGATGATCGAGCCGATGATGCCGGCGGGCTGGAAGAAGCCGTCCATCGGGTCGTGCTGGAAGATCAGGAACCCGAGGAACCCGCCCACGAACGACCCGATGATGCCGAGCAGGATGGTCATGGGGATCGAGATGTGCTGCTTGCCGGGG
Source organism: Curtobacterium sp. C2H10 (assembly GCF_025407985.1). Taxonomy (NCBI): domain Bacteria; kingdom Bacillati; phylum Actinomycetota; class Actinomycetes; order Micrococcales; family Microbacteriaceae; genus Curtobacterium; species Curtobacterium sp. C2H10. The sequence goes on from NZ_JABXGF010000065.1 coordinate 15,169, forward strand.
ACGATGAGCCGCGCGAGGGCGCCGGCGATGAGTCCGATGATGATCAAGCTGATGATGAGACCGATCACGGTTTCCTCCTCGTGGGTGCGGTTGCCGCGGCATGGTTGCCGGAGTCAGGGCCGACAACCGACCCAACTCGCACCTGCCTGGGAGGACTGCCGGGTTCAGTCGAGCGAGCGCCGCAGCCAGCGCTCCACACCCTCGACGTGCGCCACGACGAGCGCCTGCACGAGCTGGGGGTCGCGGCGACGGATGGCGTCCACGATCGCCGCGTGCTCGTCGAGCGTGCGCTGCACGGAGCCGTTCTGCGTCAGGCCGCGCCAGACCCGCACCCGGACGGTCTTGCTCGACAGGGCGTCGAGCAGGCCGGACAGGTACTGGTTGCCGCCGATGCCCGCGATCGTCGAGTGGAACTGCAGGTCGTGGGCGACGAGGTCCTCGACGCCGGTGTCCTCGCCGACGGACTGCATGAGCGCGTGCAGGTCGTCGATCTGCTGCTCCGAGGCGCGGGCGGTCGCGAGGACGGCGGACGCGGGCTCGAGGATCCGTCGGACCTCGAGCAGGTCCACGAGCGACCGGTCGTGGTGCATGTCGACGACGAACGACACCGCCTCGAGCAGGACGGTCGGCTCGAGCGACGTCACGTAGGTGCCGTCGCCGCGCCGGACGTCGAGCACGCGGATGAGTTCGAGGGCCTTCACCGCTTCGCGGAGGCTGTTCCGCGACAGCCCGAGGGACTCGCTGAGCTCCTTCTCGGGCGGGAGGCGCTGCCCGGGTTGGAGCTCGCCGCTCACGATCATCTGCTGGATGCGTGCGATCGCATCGTCCGTCAGCGACGCCACGTCACCACCTCCTGCTCGGCCACTCGCCCACGCGAGCCGACACGACGACGATAGTCGCGCCTCCAGGGCCCATCAGGCGGGCCGGAGCCGGAGCGCCTGCATCCCGCCGTCGACCGCGAGGTCGACACCCGTCGTCGACCGGGCGAGCGGGCTGGTGAGGTAGGCGACGGCCTCGGCCACCTCCTCGGGGGCGACGAGGCGTCCGTGCGGTTGGCGTGCCTCCAGGGCCGCCCGTTCCGCTGCCGGGTCGTCGGCGCGCTCGAGCAGCCGCGCGACCCAGGGGGTGTCCGCGGTGCCGGGGTTGACGGCGTTGACGCGGATGCCCTCCCGCAGGTGGTCGGCAGCCATGGCGCGGGTGAGGGCGGCGATCGCGCCCTTCGTCGCGGAGTACAGCGCGCGCTGGGGCAGCCCGGCGGTGGCGGCGATCGAGCAGGTGTTCACGATGCTGGCGGCGTCGGAGTCGCGGAGGTGCGGCAGGCACGCGCGCGAGAGCCGGACCGCGCCGAGCACGTTCACCTCGTACACGCGGCGCCACTCGTCGTCGGGGTTGTCCTCGACGGTGCCCTGTGCGCCGATGCCGGCGTTGTTGACCAGGACGTCGAGGCCGCCGAGCTGCTCGACGGCGTCGGCGACCGCTGACCGGACGGACGTGTCGTCACCGACGTCGCAGCGGAACGACAGGGCGTCGTCCGCGGGCTGCAGGTCGAGCACGGCGACGGTCGCACCTCGGTCACGGAGCGCGGCGACGATCGCGGCGCCGATCCCCGAGGCGCCGCCGGTGACGACGGCGCGCAGGCCCTCGTGGGTCCCGGCGGTCATGCTGCGCCCATCGTCTGGCGCTGCGAGCCGAGGCCCTCGGCGGTGAGTTCGACGACGTCGCCGGCCTGCAGGTACGGCGCACCGCTGCCGAGGGCCACCCCCGCGGGTGTGCCGGTGCTGATCACGTCACCTGGGTACAGGACCATGAACTGCGACAGGTACCGGACGATCTCGGCCGGCCGGAAGATCATGTCCCGGGTGCTCCCGTCCTGCCGGAGCTCGCCGTTCACCCGGAGCTGCAGCGACAGGGCGTTCGGGTCGAGACCGTCCGCCTCGAGCGCGGACGGCGTGACGAGCCACGGGCCGAGCGGGTTGAACGTCTCGCAGGACTTCCCCTTGTCCCACTGCCCGCCGCGTTCGAGCTGGAACGCGCGCTCCGAGACGTCGTTGGCGATGGCGTAGCCGGCGATGTGCGTCGCGGCCTCGTCCGCGGACGCGCAGTAGCGCGCGGTGGTGCCGATCACGATCGCGAGCTCGATCTCCCAGTCGGTCTTGGTGCTGCCGCGGGGGACGAGGACCTCGTCGTCGGGGCCGATCACCGTCATCGGGTCCTTCATGAACACGATCGGCTCGGTGGGGATGTCGGCGCCGGTCTCGGCGGCGTGGTCGCGGTAGTTCAGGCCGATGCAGACGACCTTGCCGGGGCGGGCGACGGGCGACCCACGCCGGAGACCGTCGGCCCGGTCGACCACGGGCAGGTCGCCGGCGGCGCGGGCGTGCCGGACGAGGGCGTCGGGGCCGGGGTCGGACGCCAGGAAGCCACCGCTGATGTCACCGGTGAGGCTCCGGAGGTCGAGCACCTCGCCGTCGTCGTCGATCGCGACCGGGATCTCGTCGCCCGCCGGGCCAAGTCGTGCGAACCGCATCGTTCCTCGCTCTCCTGCTGCGCCGGTGCAGCGGAAACATCCTATGTCTGAGTCGAGGCTCCGGCAAGGTAGATCCGCTCGGCCGTCCCGCGGAGCACAGCGTCGCGCTCGGTCGGCGACAGGTCGGCGAGGGCATCGCTCGTCGTGTGCAGGACCTCGGCGTAGTCGGCCGCGAGCGTCGACACCGGCCAGTCGGAGCCGAACAGCGAGCGCTCCGGGCCGAAGTGCTCGACGACCGCGCGGGCGTACCGGGCGACGGGCCGCTCCCGCCAGTCGGCACCCGCCTCGGTGAGCAGCCCGGAGACCTTGCACGCCACGTTGGGCCTGACGGCGAGGTCCCGCATCCGGTCCGGCCACGAGGGGTCCCCGGTGTCGATCGACGGCTTGCCGGCGTGGTCGAGGACGAACGACGCCTCGGGCACGTTATCGACGAGGGCGAGGGCAGCGTCGTGCTCCCGGGCCCGCACGAGCAGGTCGAACACGAGGCCGGCACGCGCGACGGCACGGACGCCGCGCACGACCTCCGGCCGGGCGAGCCACCCGGGGTCGGGCTCGTCCTGTGCCTGGTGGCGGATGCCGACGAGCCGCTCGCCGCCCGGACCGGTCGACGCCGACGCCACGCGCTCGGCCACGTCGGGCGCGGTCAGGTCCACCCAGCCGACGACGCCCGCGACCGGCGCGGGCTGCGCGAGGAGCCAGGCAGTCTCGCCCGCGTCGTGCACCGCCTGCACCGCGATCGTCCGCGTGACGGAGGTCCCGGTGGTCGCCGCGCGCAGGTCGTCCACGTCGAACCGTCGCCGGATCGGGGCGACCGAGTCGTCCATCCAGGGGTAGGGACGGTCTGCCGGATCCCAGAGGTGGTGGTGAGCGTCGATGATCACGCCGCCATCATGCCCGATTCATCCGATGTCCGGGCGGGGGAAACGGCGCGAGCACGCCCGAGCGCGCCCGAGCGCGCCCGGGCGTCAGACGACGCCGGCGGCCTCGAGCTCCGAGCGCAGTTCGGCGTCCGACGGCTCGACGAAGTGCTTCCCGTTCGGCAGCACGACGACGGGGATGTTCTTCCGCCCGCTGATCTCCTCGGCGCGGTCGGCCGCGGTCAGGTCCGCCTCCACGTCGACGTACTCGTAGTCCACCCCGAGGGTGTCGAGCAGCGCCTTGGAACGGCGGCAGTCGCGGCACCAGTCCGCGCCGAACATCGTGACCTTGTCGAAGGATGCATCGCTCATGCCCAGAGAGTACGTCCGACGGGCCCCGCGCATTCCCGTGACCCCCGGCGCGGCCGCGGAGCACCATGGCTCCATGAGCCTGTCCACGGACGTCCGCGCCGCTCACCCGCACCACCGTCACGGCTGGTGGTGGAAGACCCTCCTCGTCGGGTTCCTGCTCTGGGTGGTCACGATCGTCGTCACGATCACGACGCTGAACACGAACCTCGTCCCGACGATCATCCTGCTCGGCAGCTTCCTCGTGCCCTTCACGGTGGTGCTGTTCGTCATCGAGCGGGTGACCGGAACGGTGAGCACGATGCAGCTCATCGTCGCGTTCTTCGTCGGCGGGATCCTCGGCGTCCTCGGGGCGTCCCTGCTCGAGGCGAACCTCCAGCAGGACGCCCTCGTGTACATCGTCGTCGGGTTCGTCGAGGAGTTCGTCAAGGGCGTCCTGCTGCTGTTCGTCGGGTGGCGGGTCCGCCCGAAGACGGCTCGGCAGGGAGCACTCCTCGGGGCGACGGTCGGTGCCGGCTTCGCCGCGTTCGAGTCGGCGGGGTACGCGTTCAACGCGGCGATCACCGCGCGGGGCATCGACCTGGTGTCCCTGCTGCAGACCGAGGTCGTCCGTGCGGTGCTGTCCCCGGTCGGGCACGTGCTGTGGACGTCGATCCTCGGGGCCGTCCTGTTCGGGGCCGCCCGAGGTCGCGACCGGTTCCGGTGGTCGTGGGCCCCGGTCGTCGCCTACGTCGGTGTCTCCCTGCTGCACGGGTTGTGGGACTCGAACTCGACGATCTCGACCCTGCTGGCGTTCGTCGTGACGGGGACGCCGTTCTCGGCGGCGCGGAACGGGGTCGTCCCGGCGTCGATCGCGGGTGTCGCGACGACTCTGTACGTGATCGGGCTCGCGATCGTGTCGGCCGTCGGGGTCGTGGTCCTCGTCACGGTGCTGCGCCGGCACCGACGGCTCGACCGGGACGCGAACGCGCTCGCCGCCTGGCCGGCACCCTGGTCGTCGTCGTCGTCGTCGTCGCCGTCGCCGTCGCCGTCCGGCGGGGGATGGGACGGCACGCCCCCGCCGCACGTCCCGCGCTGACGAGGCCCCCGGCCACCCGCCGGACGCGGG
>NZ_JABXGF010000066.1:0-19017 GCF_025407985.1 Curtobacterium sp. C2H10
CGGCGGGGCCGGCGGGGGCCGCGCGCCGGGAACGACGCAGCGCCGCCCGGCGGACCGGACGGCGCTGCGATGGGGAGCGATCAGACGGTGGGGTACTGCCCGCGCTTGACCTGCGGCTTCGGCAGGCGCAGGAAGCGCAGCTGCCACGCCCGCGTGAGGATGTAGAGGAACGTCCCGCGCTGCATCGAGCCGAACTTGGCCGTCAGCTTCTTGCGGAACGACAGCCAGAGCACGATGCAGTCGAGCACGAAGAGCGCCACGAACGCCCACACGAGCAGCAGCGAGTACGACGCGATCACGGTCTGCGACGCGGCGAACCCGACGATGAGGAACAGCACGAGCACCGGCATCATGATCTCGCCGACGTTCCAGCGGGCGTCGATCCAGTCGCGCACGAACTTGCGCTGCTCGCCCTTGTCCTTCGCGGGGAGGTAGCGCTCCTCGCCGTTGGCCATGCCGACGCGGGCCTTCTCGCGCTCGTTCGTGAGCCGTGCACGAGCCGCCTTCTTGTCCTCGGCGGAGCCGCCGACGATGGGACGGCGGTTCGCCGCCTCGCGCTCGCGACGGGTCGGCGTCGGACGGCCCTTCCCCTGTTCGAGGAGCTCGGCCTCGGACGGGTTGACGGTCGTGTTGGTCTTGGGGGCTGCCTTCGCCACGATGCGTTCCTGACTGCGGTCTGCGTGCTGGATCGTCCTCTAGATTACGGGACATGACCGACACCGACCAGCACGCCGCCGCCACCGACCCCGCACTCCTCGACGCCCTCCGCGAACACGTGCAGGGATCGCTGCCCTCGACGATCGCCGACCTGTCCGACCTGGTGCGGATCCCGTCGGTGTCGTGGTCGGCGTACGACGAGTCGAACGTGCTCGCGAGCGCCCGTGCCGTGGCGGACCTGGCCCGGAGCACCGGCGTCTTCGCGGACGACCAGGTCGAGATCATCCGGTCGGCGATCAGTGACGACGACCCGCACGAGCTCGGTCAGCCCGCGGTCCTCGCGGTCCGCCCGGCCCGCAACGGCAAGCCGACCGTGATGCTCTACGCCCACCACGACGTCCAGCCGCAGGGCGACGACGCGCTCTGGGAGACCCCGCCCTTCGAGCCGACGCTGCGTGGCGACCGCCTGTACGGCCGCGGTGCCTCGGACGACAAGGCCGGCGTGATGACCCACATCGCGTCGCTCCGTGCGCTGCACGCGCAGTTCGGCGACGACCTGGAACTCGGCGTCGTCCTGTTCATCGAGGGCGAGGAGGAGTTCGGCTCCCGGTCGTTCCGCACGTTCCTCCGCGAGCAGCAGGAGCACCTCGCGGCCGACGTCATCGTCGTCGCGGACAGCGACAACTGGTCGACCGAGGTCCCGTCGATCACCGTCTCCCTGCGCGGCAACGTCACCTTCAAGCTGACCCTGACGACCCTCGAGCACGCGAGCCACAGCGGCATGTTCGGGGGAGCGGCGCCGGACGCCATGATCCCGATGGTCCGCTTGCTCGCCTCGCTGCACGACGACGACGGCGCCGTCGCGGTCGAGGGTCTCTCCTCGTACGAGGCCGACGTGCCCGAGCGCACCGAGGAGCAGCTCGCCGCCGACGCGGCACTGCTCCCGGGTGTCCGCCCGGTCGGCCGTGGCGACGTGCTGTCGCGGATGTGGTTCCAGCCGTCGATCACCGTGACGGGCATGGACGTCCCGAGCGTCGCGAACGCGTCGAACACCCTGCTGCCGACGGTCTCCGCCCGGGTCTCGGTGCGGGTCGCGCCCGGGCAGGCCGCGACGGACGCGTACGCCGCGGTCGAGCGGCACCTGCGGGCGCACGTGCCGTTCGGCGCCCGGATGGAGATCAGCGAGCCGGACGCCGGCGACGGGTTCCTCGTGGACACCGCCGGCTGGGCCGTCCGGGAAGCGCGGACCGCGATGGCCGAGGGCTGGGGCGAGTCGCCCGTCGAGCAGGGCATCGGCGGCTCGATCCCGTTCGTCTCGGACCTCGCCGCCCAGTTCCCGGAGGCGCAGATCCTCGTGACCGGCGTCGAGGACCCGGACACCCGCGCGCACAGCCCGAACGAGTCGCAGCACCTCGGCGTCCTGCACCGCGCCATCGCATCGGAGACGATCCTGCTCGCGCGTCTCGCGACTCGCGGCTGACGGTGCTTACAATCAGTCCAAGCGCGGTGAACGACACCGCACGGAGGGAGACGCGCGGATGAGCGACACCATCACCGACCACGCACCGACGACCGAGGCGCCGTCGCACGGCGTCCTGCTCAGCGACGCGGCCGCGGCGAAGGTGGCGAGCCTCCTCGAACAGGAAGGCCGCGACGACCTCCGCCTGCGCCTCGCCGTCCAGCCCGGCGGGTGCTCCGGCCTCATCTACCAGCTCTACTTCGACGAGCGCCTGCTCGACGGCGACGCCACGGCCGAGTTCGGCGACGGCGTCGAGGTCGTCGTCGACAAGATGAGCGTCCCGTACCTCGACGGCGCCTCGATCGACTTCGAGGACACCATCCAGAAGCAGGGCTTCACGATCGACAACCCCAACGCGCAGGGCAGCTGCGCGTGCGGTGACAGCTTCCACTGATCTCCGTCGACCCGACACGAGCGGGGAGTGACCGACACGGTCGCTCCCCGCTCGTTCGTTCCCGGGCGTGGCATCCCGCACGACCAGGGAAAACCCGCCCGGACGGAGTGCGGATCGCGGCCCGAGGTGTGTCGCGTGTGCGCGAGCGGTCCCGAGCTGCGAGTAAGCTAGGAGTGTTCCAACCAAGCTGGGAGCGAGCCATGCGCGACCTTCACGTCGCGGCCTGCTCCGGTTTCACGTTCTTCCGAGAGGTAACAGTGCGTTCGAATCGCCGTATACGTTGGGCGGCCGTCCCGGTGGCCGTCGGTCTGGTCATCGCACTGGCTGGTTGCACGCAGCAGCAGCTGAACGGATGGCTCCCCGGCACGGAGGAGACGAAGGACGTCACCAACCACACGAGCCGCATCGTCGGCCTGTGGACCACCAGCTGGGTCGTGCTGCTCGCGGTCGGTCTGATCGTGTGGGGCCTCATCATCTGGGCAGCGATCGTCTACCGCCGCCGCAAGGGCCAGACCGGCCTGCCGGTGCAGATGCGCTACAACATGCCGCTCGAGATCTTCTACACGATCGTGCCGCTGATCCTCGTGCTCGGCTTCTTCGCCTTCACCGCCAAGGACCAGGCCGCGATCGAGCAGCCGTTCAAGAACGCCGACGCGACGATCCACGTCTACGGCAAGCGCTGGGCGTGGGACTTCAACTACATCAACGAGGACGACAAGTCCAAGAGCGTCTACTACCAGGGCATCCAGGCTCAGGAAGAAGAGAACGCCAACGGCGCGATCGACGAGTCGCAGCTCCCGACCCTCTACCTGCCCAAGGGCAAGAAGGTCCACATCGAGCTCTCGTCCCGCGACGTCGACCACTCGTTCTGGATCATCGACTTCCTCTACAAGAAGGACATGCTCCCGGGCAAGCAGAACGACGAGTACTTCATCCCGCAGAAGCTCGGTACCTACCAGGGCAAGTGCGCGGAGCTGTGCGGTGAGTACCACTCGCTCATGCTCTTCCAGGTGAAGGTCGTCACCCCGGCCGAGTACCAGAAGTACCTCGACTCGCTCGAGGAGCAGGGCAAGGTCGGTCTGCTCGGCAACGAGTACAACACCAACACGAACGAACCCAACGACAAGACGCCCGTCACGGCGTCGAGCGACAACAAGTAGGGGCTCCGTCAGATGACCACGTCACTCGTCGGCCAGCCGGCTGCAGGGACCACGACACTGGACTTCCAGGCGTCGAAGGTCGGCCGGAAGGGCAACATCATCGTCCGGTGGATCACCTCCACGGACCACAAGACCATCGGGTACATGTACCTGATCGCCTCGTTCATCTTCTTCCTGCTCGCGGGTGTGATGGCGCTCGTCATCCGTGCCCAGCTCTTCGAGCCCGGCCTGCACGTGGTCGCGACGAAGGAGCAGTACAACCAGCTCTTCACGATGCACGGCACGATCATGCTGCTGATGTTCGCGACCCCGCTCTTCTCGGGCTTCGCGAACGCGATCATGCCGCTGCAGATCGGTGCGCCGGACGTCGCCTTCCCGCGTCTGAACGGTTTCGCCTTCTGGCTCTACCTGTTCGGCTCGCTCATCGCCGTCGGTGGCTTCCTCACCCCGCAGGGCGCCGCGTCGTTCGGGTGGTTCGCCTACGCGCCACTGAGTGACACGACGTTCACACCAGGGCTCGGTGGCACCCTCTGGGTCTTCGGCCTCGGCATGACCGGCTTCTCGACGATCCTCGGTGCGGTGAACTTCATCACCACGATCATCACGATGCGTGCCCCGGGTCTGACCATGTTCCGCATGTCGATCTTCACGTGGAACACCCTCGTGACCGCGCTGCTCGTGCTGATGGCCTTCCCGGTCCTCGCCGCCGCGCTGTTCGGCCTCGGTCTCGACCGCGTGTTCGACGCGCAGATCTTCAACCCGGCGAACGGCGGAGCCCTGCTCTGGCAGCACCTCTTCTGGTTCTTCGGCCACCCCGAGGTGTACATCATCGCGCTGCCGTTCTTCGGCATCGTCTCCGAGGTCTTCCCGGTGTTCAGCCGCAAGCCGATCTTCGGGTACAAGACCCTCGTCTACGCGACCATCGCCATCGCGGCCCTCTCGGTCACGGTGTGGGCGCACCACATGTACGTCACCGGTGGCGTCCTGCTCCCGTGGTTCTCGCTCATGACGATGCTCATCGCGGTCCCGACCGGCGTGAAGATCTTCAACTGGGTCGGCACGATGTGGCGCGGTTCGGTCACGTTCGAGACGCCACTGCTCTGGGCCGTCGGCTTCCTCATCACCTTCACGTTCGGTGGTCTCACCGGTGTGATCCTGGCGTCCCCGCCGCTCGACTTCCACGTGTCCGACTCGTACTTCGTCGTCGCGCACTTCCACTACGTGGTCTTCGGAACCGTCGTGTTCGCGATGTTCTCCGGCTTCTACTTCTGGTGGCCGAAGTGGACGGGCAAGATGCTCAACGAGCGTCTCGGCAAGATCCACTTCTGGCTCCTGTTCATCGGCTTCCACACGACGTTCCTCATCCAGCACTGGCTGGGCGTCATCGGCATGCCGCGTCGCTACGCGACCTACCTGCCGAACGACGGGTTCACCTGGATGAACCAGCTGTCGACGATCGGCTCGATGATCCTCGCGATCTCGTTCCTGCCGTTCATCTTCAACGTCTACGTGACCGCCCGGAACGCGCCGAAGGTCGCCGTGAACGACCCGTGGGGCTACGGCCGCTCGCTCGAGTGGGCGACCAGCTGCCCGCCGCCGCGGCACAACTTCACGTCGATCCCGCGCATCCGTTCGGAGTCGCCGGCGTTCGACCTCAACCACCCCGAAGCGGGTGTGCCGATCGGTGTGGGTCCGGCCAAGGACGCCCCCGACGCTCCGACCTACGACGCCGCGAAGGGCGAGGTGAAGTAAGGCGATGCGCGCCAACACCAACCTGTTCTGGATCCTCTTCGGGTTCTTCATCCTCGCGGACGCCGCGTACACCATCTGGTCGCTGCTCTACTACGGTCACCCGGAGTGGGTCGGCACGGTGGCCATCGGCCTCACCGGGATCATGTCCGCGTTCATCGCGTTCTACCTCGGCAAGGTCATGTCCTCCCAGGGCGGGGTCCTCCCCGAGGACCGCCCCGACGCCAACATCGAGGACGGCGACGCCGAGCTCGGGCACTTCAGCCCGTGGTCGTGGTGGCCCATCCTGCTCGCGGGTGCCACGGCGCTCTGCTTCCTCGGTGTCGCAGCCGGGCTGTGGATCGTCCCGATCGGGCTCGCCTGCGTGGCGATCACCCTCGTCGGCTGGGTCTACGAGTACTACCGCGGCAACTTCGGTCACTGACCTGGACCTCCAGCGCACCTGACTTCGGGCGGCACCACACCGGTGCCGCCCGAAGTGCGTCCAGCACCACACCGGAACCGCAGCACGACCTCCGGAACGCAGACACACGAACGAACCTGCTCGTCCGGGAATCAACCGGTCCGCCCACGGCTTGGCCTCAAGCGGACCACCCCCACCACAGCGAAAGGAGTCACCTCCGGTGACCGACAAGCGCACTCTCATCATCTTCGGCGCGACGGGCGACCTCGCCTCCCGCCTGCTGCTGCCGGGCCTCGGCACGTTCCTGCAGAGCGGTCGAGCGGTGCCCGTCCAGCTCATCGGCACGGGCCGCAGCGCCCGCAGCGAGGAGCAGTGGAAGGACGTCGTCACGAAGTCCTTCGCGTCGCAGGACGTGAAGGGCCCGGAGGTCGACGCCACCCTCGCGTCGACGCAGTTCATCCAGGGTGACCCGACCGACCCCGAGCACCTCAAGGCACTCTTCGCCGCGGCCGACGCTGACGCCGAGCCGATCCTCTACTTCGCGCTCCCGCCGCAGATCGCCTCCGACATCTGCGAGGCGCTCCAGCAGGTCGAGCTGCCCGAGGGCACGACCCTCGCGTTCGAGAAGCCCTTCGGCACGGACGTCGCCAGCGCGAAGGCCCTCAACGAGACGGTCCTCAAGCTCGTCCCCGAGGAGCGCGTGCACCGCACCGACCACTTCCTCGGTCGCACCACGGTCCTCAACATCATCGGTCTGCGCTTCGCGAACCGTCTGTTCGAGCCGATCTGGAACGCCGACAACATCGAGAAGGTCGACATCTTCTACGACGAGACCCTCGGTCTCGAGAACCGCGCCCAGTACTACGACGAGGCCGGCGCGATGGTCGACATGATCCAGTCGCACCTGCTGCAGATCCTCGGCATCGTGACGATGGACGCCCCGGCAGACATCGACGCCGTCGAGTTCCGCTCGTCCCTGGCCCGGGTGCTCCGTTCGACCGAGCTCAAGGGCGGCGACCCGAAGATCGCGTCGCGTCGTGCGGTCTACACGGCCGGCACCATCGACGGCAAGGAACTGCCGTCGTACCAGGACGAGGACGGCGTCGACAAGTCGCGCGGCACCGAGACGCTCGCCGAGATCTCGGTCGAGGTGGACACCGCCCGCTGGAAGGGCGTGCCGTTCACGCTCCGTTCCGGCAAGGCACTCGGCAACAGCCGCAAGGAGGTGCTGATCACCTTCAAGCCCGTGACGCGCCTGCCCTCCGGCCTGTCCGGTCGGCCGAAGACGGACACGCTCCGCATCGTGCTCAACCCCGACGAGATCGAGCTGACGGTGTCGGCCAACGGCGGTGGCAACCCGTTCGAGATGGGCCAGGTCACCCTGTCGTCGTCCTTCGCGGACGGCGAGCTCACCCCCTACGGCGAGGTCCTCAACGGGATCTTCCACGACGACCCGCTGCTCTCGATCCGCGGTGACGTGGCCGAGCGCTGCTGGGAGATCGTCGAGCCGGTCGTCGACGCCTGGAAGGCGGACGAGGTCCCGCTCGAGGAGTACCGCGCGGGGTCGCGCGGCCCGGCGGACTGGGAGTCCTCGTCCTGACGGACGCGACGGTGACGCCCTGATCGGGCGGTGACGACGGACGGGAGGCGCGGTGCCAGCTGGCACCGCGCCTCCCGTCCGTCTGCGGTCACGACCACCGCGTCAGGCGGGTGTGCCGGCCCGCTCGCCCTCTCCGGTCCACGACCGGGTGCCGCCGTCGTGCACGGCGAGTCGCGTCCGGTGGCCGGCCGCCGTGCCGCGCGCCCGCGCGATCGCGTCCGCGGCGGACACGAGCGTGAGGTGCGACAGCGCCTGCGGGGTGTTCCCGATGTGGTGGCCGGTCGCGACGTCGATCTCCTCGGAGAGCATGCCGACGTCGTTCGCGTACCCGACGAGGACGTCCATCAGCCGCTCGGCGTCCTCGACGCGCCCGGAGGCGGCGTACTGCTCGACGAGCCAGAAGGAACACGCGAGGAACGGGTGCTCGCTGCCGGAGAGCCCGTCGAAGCCGGACGATGTGCGGTACCGGAGCACGAGGCCGTCGTCGCCGGTCCGGAGGTCCTGCTCGATCGCGGCGACGGTCCCGGTCATCCGCGGGTCACCGGGCTTCACGTAGCCGATCTGCGGCAGGACGAGCAGGCTCGCGTCGACCTCGTCGGTGTCGTAGTGCTGGCGGTAGCTGCCGCGCTCGGCGTTCCACCCGTGCTCCTCGATCTCGGCGCGCACCTCGGCGCGGAGGGTCCGCCAGCGGTCGACGGGGCCCTCGAGGCCGAACTCCTCGACGGCTGCGACGCCGCGGTCGAACGCCGCCCAGATCATCGCGCGCGAGTGCGTGAAGTGTCGACGGGGCCCGCGCATCTCCCAGATGCCGTTGTCGGGCTCCTGCCAGTGCTCCTCGACGTACCCGAGCAGGGCGCGCTGGAGTGCCCACGAGTCGGCGTTCTCCTCGACGCCGAGCTCGCGGGCGTCGTGGAGCGCGGCGAGGACCTCGCCGAAGACGTCCCCCTGGTACTGCGTGTAGGCGCCGTTGCCGATCCGGACCGGCGTGGAGCCCGCGTACCCGGGCAGGTTCGGCAGTTCGCGTTCGGGGAGTTCGCGCTCCCCGGCGATGCCGTACATGATCTGCACGTCGGCGGGGTCGCCGGCGATCGCGCGGAGGAGCCAGCCGCGCCAGTGCATCGCCTCGTCGCGGTACCCGTGCGCGATGAGGGACGCGAGGGCGAGCGAGGCGTCGCGGAGCCAGACATAGCGGTAGTCCCAGTTGCGTTCGCCGCCGGGGTCCTCGGGCAGGCTGGTCGTCGCGGCCGCCACGACACCGCCGGTCTCGGCGTGGGTCATCGCACGGAGCAGGAGGAGCGACCGGCGGGCCGCCTCGGCGTACCGGCCCTCGGTCCGGGCGGTGGCCATCCAGTCCCGCCACCAGCGCACGGTGCGGTGCAGGGCCTCGTCGACGTCGAGGGGCTCCGGCGGCTCGCGGTGCGACGGGTACCAGGTGAGGACGGTGTCGAGCACGTCGCCGTCGTGCACGGTGGTGGTGGCGGTGTGCCGGTGGTCATCGGCGCGGAAGCGGACGCCGCGGACGATCACGGACCCGGGTCCCGCCGTGGCCAGCAGTGCCGGGTCCTCGTCGCCGCCGATCTGCCGGACCCAGGGGAGTGCGAGGGCGTAGTCGAACCGGATGCGCAGCGTCTGTCGGAGCTCCACGCTGCCTCGGAGCCCGCGCACCCGCCGGACGATCGTCGCCCGGTGCGCACCGATCGGCATGAACTCGGTGACCTCGACCACGCCGGTGCTCGTCGTCCACACGGTCGCGAGCACGAGCGTGTCGTGGTCGTACCGGCGGGTCGCGGTCGCGTCCGGGTCCGTGGGGCGGAGGGTCCAGTGCCCGTGGTCCTCGGTGCCGAGGATCGAGGCGAAGGTCGACGGGCTGTCGAAGCGGGGCAGGCACGCCCAGTCGACGGTGCCGTCGCGCCCGACGAGCGCGGCGGTGTACGTGTCGCCGATCAGCGCGTGGTCCTCGATGCGGTTGGTCGGTGTGTCAGCCGGGCTCATGGGCCGATCCAACCACCGCCGCCTCGGGAGGCCGGGGTGGTTGCTGAAGGATGGCTCAGGCCGGGTCGTCCGGGTCGGCGCGGGTGATGCCGACCCGTGCCAGCTCGGACCACATGCCGGCGCCGTCCGGGGCGTAGACCCAGGGCGCCGAGGACTCGCGCGAGCGTTCCTGGGCGCGGGACCGCCCACCGGCGAGGACGGCCTCGCTCGTGGAGAGCTGGCGGATGGCGACGCCCGCGACGTTCTCGGGGTGGGCCCGAGCGAACTCGCCGTAGAGGGACTCGTCGTGCTGCCCGTCGTCGCCGACGAGGAGCCACTGCACGTGCGGGAAGTCCTGGGCGAGTCGTTCGAGGTTCTGCTGCTTGTGGAGCTGGCCGCTGCGGAAGAACCGGTCGTGCGTGGGACCCCAGTCGGTGAGCAGCAGGGTGCCGGAGGGGTAGAGGTTCCGGCTGAGGAAGCGCTGCAGCGTCGGCGCGACGTTCCAGGCGCCGGTGGAGAGGTAGACCGTCGGGGCACCGGGGTGCTGCGCGAGGACGCGTTCGTACAGCACCGACATGCCCGGGACGGGCCGGCGCCCGTGCTCCGTGAGCACGAAGGAGTTCCAGGCCGCGAGCATCGGGCGGGGGAGCGAGGTCACCATGACGGTGTCGTCGATGTCCGACAGCAGCCCGAAGCGCGTGTCCGGGTGCACGATGAAGACGTCGGCCTCGACGTCGCGCATGCCCCCGGCGGACAGCTTGATGGTGCGCCAGCCCGGCTCGAGGTCGATCGGCACGATGGTGTCGACCACGCCGCCGCGGTCGGACTGCACCACGTGCGAGGTCCCGCCGGCGGTGATCGTGACCTCGGCGTCGTCGACCGCGACGCTCGTGAAGCTCCGCCAGCCGCGCACACCGTAGAAGGAGGCGTCGGATGCGAGACCCCGACGCGTGAGGAGGACCCGGCAGAGGACGCGGACCCACCCGGGTGCGCCGTAGCCGGTGTACGGGATGACGGTCGGCACCAGCCCCCGGCGGCGCGCCCGGTGCTCGCGGAACTCCTGGACGGCGTCCTCGATGCGGGCCGCCCGGTGGAGGATCGGCTCGGCCAACGACGGCTCGTGGGGCGTCGGGTCGGGCATCGCCCCATCATTCCACGTCCGACCTGGCACACGTACGACCTCACACGTGTACTGGGAGAGTCGCAGCGATATTCCAGCCGGTCTCTGCGACAGTTGTGACCGTCACACCCACATGAGTCGCGCTGTCGGCGCAAGAGGAGAACACGTGCTCGTCACCGAGGTATCGAACGCACTGCCGGGGGGATCATCACTGCTCAGGAACGAGCCGGTCCAAGCCCGCAGTTCGGCGCGCCTCGCCGGCCTCCTCGACGCCGCGGCCGCGGTGATCGACGAGATCGGGTTCGAGCGCCTGACGACCGCGATGGTGGCCGAGCGGGCGGGGGCGTCCATCGGCACCGTCTACCGCTACTTCCCGGACCGCATCGCCGTGGTCGAGGCACTCGCGATCCGGAGCACCCAGCGCCTGGCCGAGCGGTTCATCACCGCCCTCGACACCAGCGAGGCGACGACCTGGCAGGCCGCCTGCGACGCGCTCATCGACGTCACCGCCGAGATGTACCGCACCGAGCCGGGGTTCCGGGCGATCCGCTTCGGCGACGCGGCGGACACCGGCACGGGCGACGCCGAGGACCGGATGGCGGCACTGGGGAGTGCCGTCGCCCACATCATGCACGAGCGGTTCGGCGTGCCGACGGGGGAGCGCATCGAGCGGACCTGGGTGGTCCTCGCCGAGTCGTCGCACGCCGTCCTCGCGCGGGCGCACCGTGACCCGGCGAACCCCGAGACCGCGCTGATCGAGGAGTACCGGGCGATGAGCCGCGGGCACCTCGAAGCGGTGATCGCGGCCTCCTGACACGCCGAGCGGCAATCCGACGACGCCCGTCCTCCGAACAGGAGAGACGGGCGTCGTCGCGTCCGGACGCTGCGCACGCGCTGTCCGGGACACGACACACGTCGTCACGGCTGAACGGGTGTCACACCCGACGGGTACTCTCACTCGGAGTCGGGCTACCTCCGAACAGAAGGGCACCCATGATCGAGTTCCGCTCGGTGCGCAAGACCTACCCGGACGGCACCAACGCGGTCGACGACTTCAGCCTCGTCATCCCCTCGAGGACCACGACGGTCTTCGTCGGGTCGAGCGGCTGCGGCAAGACCACGCTGCTCCGGATGATCAACCGCATGGTCGACCCCAGCGCAGGTGCCGTCGAGATCGACGGGGAGGACGTCGCGGGCGTCGACCCGGTCAAGCTCCGCCGCAGCATCGGCTACGTGATGCAGAACGCCGGGCTGCTGCCGCACCGCAAGGTCGTCGACAACATCGCCACGGTGCCGCTGCTGACGGGGGTCCCGAAGGCCGACGCGCGCCAGCGTGCCCTCGAGCTCATGGACACGGTCGGGCTCGACCGTGCCTTCGCGAACCGGTACCCCTCGCAGCTCTCCGGCGGACAGCAGCAGCGCGTCGGCGTCGCCCGCGGACTCGCGGTCGACCCGAACATCCTGCTCATGGACGAGCCCTTCGGTGCCGTCGACCCGCTCGTGCGGAACGACCTGCAGGACGAGCTCATCCGGCTCCAGCGCGAGCTCGGCAAGACCGTGGTCTTCGTCACGCACGACATCGACGAGGCCTTCAAGCTCGGCGACCAGGTCGTCATCCTCAAGAAGGGCGGCGAGATCGCCCAGCTCGGCACCCCCGCCGAGATCCTCGCCGAGCCCGCCGACGACTTCGTGGCGAACTTCATCGGCGCCGGTCGCGGCCGGCGCGCGCTCCGCGTCGAGCAGACGCCGACGGGGCCGATCGTCGTCGACGGCGAGGGGCGCGCCGCCGGTGTGCTCACCGGTCCGGTGCAGGTCGTGGACGCGGCCGAGGCAGTGCCCCAGGAGCAGCGGGGCGACGCGTGAACTGGGTCCTCGGCAACACGGACACGATCAGCGACAACCTGATCGCGCACGTCTGGCTGGCGATCCCGCCGATCGTCATCAGCTTCCTGCTGTCCGTCCCGATCGGCCTGCTCGTGTCGCGCCTGCGGAAGCGCAACGGTGTGGCCCGGGGGACGGCCTCGACGATCGTCGTCGTCGCGAGCCTCTTCTACACGATCCCGGCGCTGCCCCTCTTCCTGGTGCTGCCCGCGATCATCGGCACGAGCACCCTCGACCCGGTGAACGTCGTGATCGCGATGACCATCTTCGGCGTGGCCCTGATGGCCCGGTCCGCCGCCGACGCCATCGACGCGGTCGACCAGGACGTCGTGGGGGCGTCCGAGGCGCTCGGGTACTCGCCCGCGCAGCGGTTCTTCAAGGTGGAGCTGCCGCTCGCCGGTCCGGTCCTCCTCGCGGGCATCCGGGTGGTGTCGGTGTCCACGATCAGCCTCATCACGGTCGGCGCGCTCATCGGCGTGCCGAACCTCGGGTTCCTGCTCACCGACGGCCTCAAGCGCGGCATCAGCGCCGAGATCCTCACGGGCATCGTCCTGACCATCGTGCTCGCGCTCGTGTTCGACGCGCTGCTCGTGGCCGTGGGGCGGCTCGCGATGCCGTGGACACGGGGGAGCGGCCGCAACGCCCGTGCCGTCCGACGCCGCGCCGCTGACGACGTCCGAGCGAACGAGGTGTCCGCATGAACCTCTTCGCCCAGGGCATCGCCTGGATCTTCGACCCGGCGAACAACGTCGGGTCCGACGCCGTCGGAATCCGACTCTGGGAGCACGTGTGGATCACGTTGCTCACGGTCGCCATCGCCGTCGCGATCGCCGTGCCGGTCGGCCTGCTGATCGGGCACACCGGCAAGGGACGCTCGATCGCGGTGGGCGTCTCGGGCGGCATCCGTGCGCTGCCGACGCTCGGCGTCCTGACGCTGCTCGCACTCTCGATCGGCCTCGGACTCGGGGCGCCGCTCATCGCACTCGTGATCCTCGCGATCCCGTCGGTGCTCGCCGGCGCGTACTCCGGCGTCGAGGCGATCGACCGTGTCGTGATCGACGCCGCCAAGGCGCAGGGCATGACCGGGTGGCAGATCCTCGGCAAGGTCGAGATCCCGCTCGCCCTGCCGCTCATCGTCGGCGGCATCCGTGCCGCCGTGCTGCAGGTCGTCGCCACCGCGACCCTCGTCGGCTACATCAACGCCGGCGGACTCGGCGGCTACGCCTTCTCCGGCATCGCCAACTCGGACTACGCGGAGGTGCTCGGCGGTTCCCTCCTGGTGATCGCCGTCGCCATCGCGTTCGAGATCGTCTTCGCCGCGCTGCAGCGGCTCGCCGTCCCCGCGGGTGTCTCCGCCGGGTCGGCGCGTCTGTCGCGTCGGAGCACCCGCAGCTCAGCACCACGAGCATCAACCCCTGTGGAAGGAACCCACCCGTGATCACAGCAACGACCCGGCGTCTCGCCGCGACGATCGCCGTCGCGGCCGCGGCCGCCATCGCCCTCGCGGGCTGCTCGTCGAGCGACCCGCTCTCCTCCGGCTCCGGCGGTGGGGACTCCAAGACCATCGTCGTCGGCTCGCAGGCGTACCCGTCGAACGAGATCATCGCCGAGCTCTACGCGCAGGAGCTCGAGCACGAGGGCTTCACCGTCACCAAGAAGCTCAACATCGGTCAGCGCAAGGCGTACTGGCCCGAGGTCGCGAAGGGGAGCATCAACGTCTTCCCGGAGTACAACGGCAACCTGCTCAACTACCTCCTGCAGGAGGACGGCAAGTCCACCACGACCGAGACGACGACGGACGGCATCAACACCGCGCTGAAGTCGGCCCTGCCGTCGGACGTCAAGGCGCTCCCGTCGGCCGACGCCTCGGACGCCGACACCTACACGGTGACCCAGGCGACGGCGGACAAGTACGGCTTGAAGTCCATCGCCGACCTCTCGAAGATCGGCGGGACGATCTCGATCGCCGCCAACCCGGAGTTCGCCACCGCCGCCTACGGTCCGAAGGGCCTCAAGGAGAAGTACGGCATCACCGGCGAGGTCAACCAGCAGAATGACTCCGGCGGCCCGCTCACGATCAAGGCGATCCAGGACGGTGACTCGCAGGTCGCGGACATCTACTCCGCCAGCGCCTCGATCAAGACCGAGAAGCTCGTCACGCTCGAGGACCCGGAGCACCTCGTGCCGGCGAACAACGTGACCCCGATCGTGTCGAAGGACCTCGACTCGAAGGCCGCGGACGCCATCGAGAAGGTGAACAAGCTCCTCACGACCGACGCGCTCATCGAGCTCAACCGTCAGAACTCGGTCGACCAGAAGTCGGCGGCCTCGGTCGCCAAGGCGTTCCTGCAGGACAACGACCTGCTGTAGCACTCAACCAGCACTGAACGACAGGTGTCGGGCAACTGCCCGGCACCTGTCGTCGTTCCGGGATCAGGTACCCGCACCGTTGTTCCGCACGGTTGTGCCGTGCAATCCCGCTGCACATCCGTGCACTGAGGGTTCTACAACTTGTCGAACCATGTGTCCGCGAGGTAACGTGTTCGTGTCCCAACGGTTGTGACAGCAGAAGTTCCCCTCCACAGGAAGCAACTGACGTGCACCAACAGCGCGCGGCGAACCGGCTCGGAAACGCCGCATGAACGACATCCTCGATCCGCTCCTCCTGTCGCGGTGGCAGTTCGGTCTGACGACGATCTACCACTTCCTCTTCGTCCCGTTGACGATCGGCATGGCCGTCGTCGTGGCCGTGTTCCAGACGGCCTGGTACCGGACGGGGCGCGCGCACTACCTCCAGCTGACCCGGTTCTTCGGGCGGATCTTCCTCATCAACTTCGCGATGGGCGTCGTGACGGGGATCGTGCAGGAGTTCCAGTTCGGCATGAACTGGTCGAACTACTCCCGGTTCGTCGGTGACGTGTTCGGCGCCCCGCTCGCGCTCGAGGGCATCCTCGCGTTCTTCTTCGAGGCCGCGTTCATCGGCATCTGGATCTTCGGGTGGGACCGCCTGCCGAAGGGCCTGCACCTCGCGAGCATCTGGTGCGTCAGCGCCGGCACGATCATGTCGGCGTACTTCATCATCGCCGCGAACGCGTTCATGCAGCACCCGGTCGGCTTCTCCATGAACGAGGCCAAGGGGCGTGCGGAGCTCACGGACATCTGGGCCGTGCTCGGCAACAAGGTCGCGCTGGCCGCCTTCCCGCACACCCTCTTCGCGTGCTTCATGGTCGCCGCCGCGGTGATCATCTCGGTCGCCGCGTACCACCTGGCGCGCAACCAGAACCTCGAGACGATGATGCCGGCGCTGAAGTTCGGCATGTGGACGATGCTGGCCGCGGGGGCGCTCACGGTGCTCACCGGCGACCAGCTCGGCCTCACGATGGTCGACACCCAGCCGATGAAGATGGCCGCTGCCGAGGCACTGTACAACACCGCCACCGGCAAGGACGCCTCGTTCTCGATCTTCACGCTCGGCACCCCGGACGGCGTGCACGAGCTGTTCTCGATCCGTGTGCCGTACCTGCTCTCGTTCCTGTCGACGCACACCTTCAACGGCACGGTCGAGGGCATCAACGACCTGCAGGCGCAGTACTCGCAGGTCTACGGCCCCGGCGACTACAAGCCGATCATCTGGGTGACCTACTGGTCGTTCCGCTGGATGATCGCGCTCGGTGTCGGCGCGGTGCTGGTCTCGCTCGTCGGGCTCTGGCTGACCCGCAAGGGACGGTTCCCGACCCAGCGGTGGGTCTGGCGCATCGCCACCTGGACCGTCCCGCTGCCGATGGCCGCGATGATCGTCGGCTGGATCTTCACCGAGATGGGCCGCCAGCCGTGGCTCGTGTTCGGGTTGCTCAAGACGAGCGACGGCGTCTCGCCGAACGTCACCGGGGTCGAGGTCCTCATCTCGCTCATCGTCTTCACGCTCATCTACGGCTCCCTGGCGGTGGTCGAGTTCCGGCTCATCAAGAAGGTCGCGCAAGAGGGCCCCGCCGCCCCGGCGGAGGTCGACGAGGAGACCGGCGAGGTCAAGCACGAAGTGACGGTCTACTGATGGATCTCCCCGTTCTTTGGTTCGCGATCGTCGGCGTCTTCTTCGTCGGCTACTTCGTCCTCGACGGCTTCGACTTCGGTGTCGGCATGTCCCTGCCGTTCCTCGGCAAGGACGACACCGACCGTCGGGTCCTGATCAACACGATCGGCCCGGTGTGGGACCTCAACGAGACCTGGGTCATCGTCGCGGGCGCCTGCCTGTTCGCGGCGTTCCCCGAGTGGTACGCCACGATGTTCTCCGGGTTCTACCTGGCGCTCCTGCTCATCCTCGCGGCGCTCATCGCCCGCGGCGTCTCGTTCGAGTACCGGCACCAGAACAAGCACCTCGAGTGGAAGCGCCGGTTCGACCTGATGATCATCGTCGGCAGCGCGGTGCCGTCGTTCCTCTGGGGCGTCGCGTTCGGCAACGTGGTCCGGGGCATCCCGATGGACGCCGGCCACAACTACACCGGCACGGTGTTCGATCTGCTCAACCCCTTCGCGCTGCTCACCGGCGTGGCGACGCTGCTGGTGTTCTTCACGCACGGCGTCGTCTTCGTCGCGCTGAAGACCGAGGGTGAGATCCGTGCGCGTGCGAAGCGCCTCGCGACCCGGGCGGGCGTGCTGACGATCGTCGTCGGCGCAGCGTTCCTGGTCTGGATGGCCTTCGTGCGGTCCACCCCGACGTCGATCGTCCTGTCCGTCGTCGCCGCGCTCGCCCTGGTCCTCGCGGTGCTCTGCACCGCCTGGGGCAAGGAGGGCCGCGCGTTCACGCTCATGGCGGTCACCATCGCCGCGATCGTCCTGGCGATGTTCACCGCGATCTTCCCGGACGTCATGCCCGCGACGAACGACCCGGCGAACAGCCTGAACGTCTACAACGCCTCGAGCGGCTCGTACACGCTCACGGTGATGAGCTGGGTGGCACTGATCTTCGTGCCCCTCGTGTTCGCCTACCAGGCGTGGACGTACTGGATCTTCCGCAAGCGCGTGTCCCGGGCCCACGTGACCCAGGCCGCGCACTAGGCGGCGACGGTGAAGCCGCTCGACCCGCGCCTGCTGCGGCTGTCGCGGACGGCCCGTGGCTTCATCGTCGCGGCCGCCGGCACCGGTGTCCTCCGCACGCTCGCGACCATCGCGATCGCGTGGGGGATCGCCGCGGCGGTGACCCTCGGCGTGGACGCCGTCCGTGACGGCACCGTCCCGGACGCGTTCACCCCGGCGCTCGCGCTCCTCGGCGCGGCGTTCGTCGTCCGGGCCGTGGCCGCCTGGGCCACCGACGACCTCGCCGCACGTGCGGCGGCGAAGGTGAAGAGCGAGCTGCGCGCGACCGTCCTGGCCCGGGCGGCCGAGCGCGGACCGTCGTGGCTCGCCGAGCGCTCGAGTGCGGCCTTCGCGACCACGCTCGGCCCCGGGCTGGACGCCCTCGACGCCTACTTCGGCCGGTACCTGCCGCAGCTGGCCCTCACCGCGATCGCCACGCCGATGCTCGTCGTCGCGATCGGGCTCGGCGACCTGACCAGCGGCCTGATCGTGCTCTGCGCCCTTCCGGTGATCCCGGTGTTCATGATCCTCATCGGCCTCGCGACGCAGGCGCTCCAGCGGAAGCAGTCGGACGCGCTCGCGAAGCTCGGCGGTGCCTTCACCGAGGCGGTCGAGGGGCTGGCGACCCTCAAGGTCTTCGGCCGTGCGCGGCGCCAGGTCGGACGCATCGGCACCGTCACCGACGAGTACCGCCGTGGCACAGTCGGGGTCCTGCGGCTGTCGTTCGTGAGCGGGTTCGCGCTCGAGCTCGCCGCGAGCCTGTCCGTCGCGCTCGTCGCGGTGTCGATCGGCATCCGACTCGTCGACGGCTCGCTCGGGCTCGGCGCCGCGATGTTCGTGCTCGTCCTCGCTCCGGAGGCCTTCGCCCCGATCCGCCAGGTCGGCGCCGACTTCCACGCGGCACAGGACGGCGTCGAGGCCTCGACCGCCGTGCTCGACGTCCTCGACGACACCACGGCGCCCGCGGCGCGTCCCGGAGCCGTCCCCGCTGCCGAGCACCTGGTGCTGGACCGACTCACCGTGCGCCGTCCCGACGTCGTGATCGGTCCGCTCGACCTCCACGCCGGACCGGGCACGGTCGTCGTCCTGGCCGGCCCGAGCGGCTCCGGCAAGTCCAGTCTCATCGCCGCGGTCCGCGGTGCCCTGCCCCACGACGGCACGGTGACCGTGCCGGGCCCCGACGGCAGCACGGTCGCCAAGCGCACGACCTGGGCCGACCAACGGCCGCGACTCGTCCGCGGCACGATCGCCGAGAACGTCGCGCTCAGCGCGACCCCCGACGAGCCAGCGGTCCGCACCGCCCTGGGCGAGGCGGGCCTGGGACTCGACCCGCGCCTCCAGGTCGGTTCCGGCGGCAGCGGCCTGTCCGGCGGCCAGGCACAGCGCGTCGCGGTGGCGCGCGCCCTCTACCGCGCGCGGCGGACGGGGACGCAGCTCGTGCTGCTCGACGAGCCGACCTCCGCGCTGGACGCCGACGCCGAGGCGCACGT
>NZ_JABXGF010000067.1:0-18886 GCF_025407985.1 Curtobacterium sp. C2H10
GAGCCACACCGCGCACCCCACGAGGGCGATCGTCCACGCGGTCCCGAGCGTGGCCGAGAGCCAGCCGGGCATCCCCCACGCCACCGGGACACCCTGCCACCAGATGCCCTGGACGGCGGGGACGAAGGTCAGCACCACGAGGACGCCGATGGCGATGAGCGCCGGGTCGAGCACCCCGCGGACCATCCGCTCGACGTGGATGCGTCCGGACGAGTCCGGCAGCAGCGCCCACCCCGCCGCGTAGGCGAGGAACACCGGGCCGCCGAGGAGCGCCACGACGATCGCGACGCCCCGCGCCACGAGCGGGTCGAGCCCCGTCCGCTCGGCGACGGCGCCGCACACGCCGGCGAGCCAGCGGTCGTCGGACCGGGTGACGTGGATGCCCCGGATCCAGTCGAAGAACCGTGTCGCCGACGCGGGGCCGCCGGTGTCCTGTTGTGTCATGGCCACCAGCATCGTGGCCGCCGACGGTCGGCACCATCGGGGTTCACCCTGATCGTCCCCTGATCCCCGCCCCCGAGCCCGCGGTCGACGGACCCGGGGTGCCAGGATTGGCCCATGCCGACCGCCTCGATGTCCCGCCCGGCCCTCCGGGTCGTCGGTGGCGTGTGCGGCGGGTTCGCTGCCCACACCGGGCTGCCCGTCGGCGCGGTGCGGCTCGCGACCGCGGTGCTGGCGGTGTGCGGCGGGGCCGGTGTCCTGCTCTACGCCTGGCTCTGGGCGACGACGCCGAGCCAGGGTCCGGCGACGCCGACGTCCCTGCGGGCGGTGCTGACCCGTCCCGCAGCGGAGGCCGAGGCCGCGCCGGACGAGCACGCGCGCCGGGCGCCGGTCGTGGAGATCCTGCTCGGCATCGCCCTGCTGACGGCGGGCGGCGCGATGGTCGCCTCACGCCTGGGCGCCGACGTCCCGCTCGCGTTCATCGTACCGGCGATCGTCGTCGCCACCGGAGCGGCACTCGCGTGGCGGCAACTCGACGCCCTCCGGAACGTCCGCGCCGCGGGGTCCTCCGCCCTCGTCGTCCGGGCCCTCGGCGCGCTCGTCCTCGTCGTGCTCGGCATCCTGCTGTTCTTCACCTCCAGCACGCACCCGAACGTCTGGACGGTCCTCACCGCCGCGACCGCGGTACTGCTCGGCGTCGCCGTCGTGGTCGCGCCCTGGGTGGTCCGGCTCGTCCGCGACCTCGCCGAGGAGCGCGCCGCCCGCGTGCGGGACGTCGAGCGGGCCGAGATCGCGGCGCACCTGCACGACTCCGTCCTGCAGACCCTGGCGCTCATCCAGCAGCGGGCCGAGCCGGGCTCCGACGCCGCACGGCTCGCGCGGGCCCAGGAACGCGAACTCCGGTCGTGGCTGTTCGCCGAGCAGGCCGAGCCGACCGCCGACCTCGGGGCCCAGCTCCGGGCGACCGCGGTCGAGATCGAGACCGAGTACCCGGCGCAGGTCGAGGTGATCGCGATCGGTCCGGCGCGCGCCGACCTGCCCGAGGGCATCGTCGCGGCCGCCCGCGAGGCGATGCTCAACGCCGCTCGGCACGCCGGTGGGACCGTCCGGGTGTACGCCGAGACCGCCCACGACCGCGTGGAGGTCACCATCGGCGACCGTGGTCCGGGCTTCGACCCCGCAGCCGTCCCGGAGGGCCGCTACGGCGTCCGAGAGTCGATCGTCGGCCGGATGCAGCGCATCGGTGGCACCGCGACGATCGCGCCGGGGCCGGGACGCACCGGCACCGAGGTCCGTCTGGTCCTCCCCCTGACCGCCCCCGACCGGCCGACCGAGGAGCACCCGTGACCGACGACCCCACCGCGCAGCCGCAGGCCGCACCGCTCACCGTCGCCATCGTGGACGACCACTCCATCTTCCGGGCCGGCGTGCGCGCCGGGCTGCCGCCGCGCCTCCTGGTCGTCGGTGAGGCCGCGACCGTCGACGAGGCCGTCGACCTCGTC
Organism: Curtobacterium sp. C2H10; assembly: GCF_025407985.1. NCBI lineage: Bacteria > Bacillati > Actinomycetota > Actinomycetes > Micrococcales > Microbacteriaceae > Curtobacterium > Curtobacterium sp. C2H10. Next base: position 1,944 of record NZ_JABXGF010000067.1, read on the forward strand.
GCCGCGACCCGACCGCGCGTCGTCCTGCTCGACGTCCACCTGCCCGGCGGTGCGGGCGGTGGTGGCGCCGAGGTGATCGCACGCGCCGCCCCGGGCCACCCGGACACCCGGTTCCTCGCGCTGAGCGTCTCGGACGCGGCGGACGACGTGGTGCGGGTGATCCGGGCGGGAGCGCGCGGGTACATCACCAAGAGCTCGTCGGAGGCCGACGTCGCCGAGGCGATCGACCGCGTGGCCGAGGGTGACGCGGTGTTCTCGCCGCGGCTGGCCGGTTTCGTGCTCGACGCGTTCGGCGCGGTGAGCGGCGAGACCGCGCAGGTCGACACGGAACTCGACCGCCTGTCGGCGCGCGAGCAGGAGGTGATGCGGCTCATCGCCCGCGGGTACGCCTACAAGGAGGTCGCCGCGGACCTGTTCATCTCGGTGAAGACCGTGGAGACGCACGTGTCGAAGGTCCTGCGGAAGCTGCAGCTGTCGAACCGGCACGAGCTCACGGCGTGGGCGCTCCAGCGGAAGCTCCTCTGAGCACCCGGTCGACGGCTACTTAGAGCTGATGCGCGTGTACTTGTTCACCGACCACGGCACGAACACCACCAGCATCACCGCGATCCCGATCAGCACCGTCACGATCGGGTGCTGCATCGTCCAGATGTCCGGCACCGGCGCCGAGCCGACGTTGCCGAACAGTTCGCGGGCGGCCTGCACGAGCGACGACACCGGGTTCCACTCCGCGAAGACCCGCAGCACGAGCGGCAGCGTGTCGCTCGGGACGAAGGCGTTCGAGATGAACGTCAACGGGAACAGGATCATGAACGAGGCGTTGTTGATCACCTCGGGCGTCTTGACGCTCATGCCCAGCAGCGCCATCACCCAGCTGAACGCGTAGCTGAAGAGCAGCAGCAGCGCGATGCCGGCGAGGAACTCCAGCGGCGACGAGTTCACCCGCCACCCGACCGCGAGCCCGGTGAGCATCATGATCGCCATCGAGATCCCGTTCAGCACCAGGTCCGAGTTCGTCCGGCCGACGAGCACCGCGGACGCCGACATCGGGAGCGTGCGGAACCGGTCGATCAGCCCTTCCTTGAGGTCCTGCGCCATCGCCGAGCCGGAGAACGTCGCGCCGAACACGACCGTCTGGGCGAAGATCCCCGCCATCAGGAACTGCGTGTAGTCGGTCCCCTGCACCTGGATCGCGCCGCCGTAGACCTGGCTGAAGAGCAGGACGAACATGATCGGCTGCAGCACCGCGAACACGAGCATGTCCGGCGACCGCTTGATCTTGATGAGGTTCCGCTTCGTGACCGTCCAGCCGTCCTCGAACCAGACCGCCGCGGGCGAGGTGACGACGACGGGCAGCTGGCGGCCGAGTGCCGTGGCGGGTGTGGTGGCGGTCATCGTGCCGCCTCCTTCTGCTTCGTGGCAGCCGGGTCGACCGCATCGTCGTCCGTCGCCGCGTGGCCGGTGAGCCGGAGGAACACGTCGTCGAGGGTGGGGCGTCGCATGCCGGCGTCGTGCAGCTCGATGCCGGCGTCACCGAGGTCGGCGAGCACCCGCTGGAGTGCCGAGGGTCCGGCCTCGACCGCGATGGCGTGGGTCCGGCCGTCGCCGGAGGCCTCGACCTCGCCGACGCCGTAGCGACGGAGGACGGTCGTGGCGGCGTCCGCATCGGCCTGGTCGACCAGTGTGACGACGACCCGGTGGCCGCCGACCTGGGCCTTGAGGTGGTCGGAGGTGCCCTCGGCGATGACGGTCCCACCGTCGATCACCGCGATGTCGTCCGCCAACTGGTCGGCTTCTTCGAGGTACTGCGTGGTGAGGAGCACCGTCGTGCCCTCGGCCACGAGCCCCTCGATGATGCCCCAGAGCGCGAGCCGACTGCGCGGGTCGAGCCCGGTGGTCGGCTCGTCGAGGAACAGCACGCGGGGGTTCATCACGAGCGCGCCGGCGAGGTCGATCCGCCGCCGCATGCCGCCGGAGAAGCCCTTCACGGGGCGGTCCCCGGCCTCGGCCAGGTCGAAGACGTCGATGAGCTCGCGCGCCCGTTCCCGCGCCGTGCGACGACCGAGGTGGTAGAGCCGCCCGATCATCTCGAGGTTCTCGAACCCGGTCAGGTTCTCGTCGACCGCGGCGTACTGGCCAGAGACCCCGATGGACCGCCGGGTGGCCTGCGGGTCGGCGATGACGTCGATGCCGTCGATCGTCGCCGTGCCGCTGTCCGGCGTGATGAGCGTGGTCAGCACCTTCACCGTGGTGGTCTTGCCGGCACCGTTCGGCCCGAGCAGCGCCTTGACGGTGCCCTGCGGCACCAGCAGGTCGAGCCCGGCCAGTGCGTGCACGGGACCGGACTTCGATCGGTACGTCTTGGTCAGCCCGGAGGCTTCGATGATGGCCATGTCGCTCCCTTGTCGAGCATGGAACATATCAGATGGTCGGTGCCGACCGTGACGCGCTACACGTCGAAGTCACCACCGAAGTCGCTGAAGCCACCGCCGAAGTCGGATCCGCTGTCGCCCCAGCCCGCACTCTCGAACCCGCCGCCGTCGGACGCGCCGCTGTCGGACGCGCCTCCGTCACCGGAGTCGGTACCAGTGTCCTCCGAACCACCGTCACCCGCAGCATCGGTACCGCCGTCGAACGATCCGGGGTCAGGCAGGAAGGCGCTCATGATGGCCGAACCGATCACGTAGCCGGCGACCGTCCCGAGGATCGAGGCGCCGATCATGCTGCCGAACGAGGGACCGGAGCGCTGCCCGGCACCGCCGAACATCCCGCCGCGCCCGTTCCCGACACCGCCGAGCGAGCGCTCCATGAACCCGGGCTGCCGGATCTCCGAGCGCGTCGCGGCCTGGGCCAGGGAGCGCGGGTCGTCGCCGCGCGGGGCCTCGCCGGCCGGCGCGGACCGCGTGAACTCGTCGTAGACCATCCGGCGCTGCTCGTCCGTGAGCTTCGCGAAGGCCTCGGCGTGGACCTCCTCGATGCGCTCCGGCGGGGCCGTGCGGAGCAGGTAGCGGTAGCGCTCGACCGCACGCTCGTCGTCGGTCGACGCCTGCTGACCACCGGTCGGGTCGCCGCCGCCCCACTGCGGCGTGCCGTACTGGCCGCCGGCCGCCGGCGCCCCCGTGGGCGCGGGCTGGTGGTAGGACTGCTGGCCGTAGCGGTACCCCTGCTGCTGCGGCTGCTGCGGCTGTCCCCACTGGTTCTGCTGCGCGGCGCCGTTCTGGTCGCGCTCCGGACGTCCGAGCAGGCGGTCGAGGAATCCCATGGTCGATGCTCCTTCGGGTGCGCCCCGCCGGCGGCGGAGCAGTGCGGCCCGCCGTGGAGCGGTGCCGTGGACTGCCACCCTAGGGAGCGCCGGCGACCACTGACTGAACGCCCGCACAGAGTCACCCGAGAGCCGGCGGTGCAGGATGGCATGCGTGACCGCGGACCTCGACGAACTCCGACGGCTCCGGCGCGCCCGCAGCCGGATGGACCGCGCCTACGCCGAACCCCTCGACGTCCCGTCGCTCGCCGCCGGCGCCTTCATGTCGCCCGCCCACTTCAGCCGCCGGTTCCGCGCCGCCTACGGCGAGACCCCGCACGCGTACCTGATGACCCGGCGCATCGAACGGGCACAGGCGCTCTTCCGGAGCACCGGGCTCAGCGTGACCGAGGTCTGCCTCGCCGTCGGCGCGACGAGCCTCGGATCGTTCTCGTCGCGCTTCACCGAGCTCGTCGGGATGACCCCGTCGCAGTACCGTGGCGCCGATCACGATGCCCTCGCCGGCGTGTGGAGCTGTCACGCCATGGTCGTCACCCGACCCGTTCGAGCAGGATCCGAGAAGCGCGGGGCGACCGGGCGGTCCTAGTCTCGCTGCCATGAGCATCCAGATCAGCGGCGTGCACGTGCTCGCCGACGACATCGACGCCGCCGTCGCCTTCTACGGCGACGTCCTCGGCTTCACCGTCCGCAACACCGTCGAGAACGGCGGGTTCCGGTGGGTGACCCTCGCGAGCGACGACCACGCCGACCTCGAGCTCGTCCTGTCCGAGCCGCACGCCGGTCGGTCGCAGGAGGACGGCGACGCGATCGCCGCGCTCCTCGCCAAGGGCGGCCTCGCCATGCTGCAGCTCCGTGTGTCCGACCTCGACGCCACGTTCGACCGGATCACGGCGAGTCCCGACGCCGAAGTCCTGCAGGAGCCCACCGACCAGTTCTGGGGCGTCCGCGACGCGGCCGTCCGCGACCCCGCGGGCAACATGGTGCGGATCGCGCAGGCCTGACGGCCCGTCACGCGCCCACCTGTGGGCCGGGAGGCGCGGGTCGGGCCCGCACCGCGCCTCCAGGCCCACAGGGGTGACGCTCAGACGGCGGCGAGCGCTGCCGTCCACACGGCGTGCAGTTCGTCCGCCGCACCCGGGTGTGCCACCAGGAACGGCTCACCCGCCGGCGGGAACCCGTCGACGGGGCCCTCCCGGGTCAGCACGACGCCGCCGGCCTCGTGCACGAGCAACACCGCAGCACCGTGGTCGATCGGGTCGAACGCCGACACGCACCCGCCGATCCCCCGCCCGGCCGCGACCTGCGCGATCGTCAGCGTGCCGGACCCCTGCACCCGCAGAGTGCACGAGCGGGCCGCGAGGGCGTCGAGGAACGCGCCGAACCCGGGCCACGGCCGGTGCCCGTCGAGCTCGGTGCCGACCACGGCGCCGGCGAGGGGCCGCGGCGCGTCGTCGAGCCGCAGCGTCCGGTCGCGGAGGGTGGCGCCGCGACCGCTCCGGGCCTCGAGCACCTCACCGCGCCACGGATCGGCGACGACACCGACGAGCGGACGCCCGCCGCGGGTGAGACAGAGCGACATCGAGGTCCACGGCACCCCGTTCGCGAGGTTCGTCGTCCCGTCGACCGGGTCGAGGTACCAGCGGTGCCGGTCGCCGGGTGCGTCGCCGTACTCCTCGCCGGTGAACCCGTGGGTCGGGAACACCGTCCGGACGCGGGAACGGACGTGCTGTTCGACGAGCCGGTCGACGTCGGTGACGAGGTCGGCCGGGTGCGCCTTCGTGGTGACCTCGCCGACGGGGTGCTCGCGGGTGAAGGCGATCACCTCGTGCGCGATCCGGTGCGCCAGTGCCTCGGCGCGGGAGGCCACCTCGGTCTCGGTCGGCTCGCGGTCGCGCGCGGGCCAACCGTCCCGTTCCGCCTCGGCGAGCGCTGCCCGGACCGTCGCGACGTCGTTCGTGGTGATCGAGTCGACGCCCGACATCGCTGCCCACACGGCCGGCTCGGGGTCGTCCACGGTCCACACCGACACGACGAGGCCGAGTTCGTGCGCGGCCCGGACGGTGCGCGGCGTGAGGAACGCGACGTCGAGGTTCAGCGTCGAGGGCGCGAGCGGCGCGAGGTCCTCCGCGGTCGGCGCCTCGAGCGACTCCCACGCGAGCCAGACGTCGGCGTCCGGGAGGACCTTGCGGACCGCCGCCATCGCCTCGGGCGCGCCGCACCACGCGACGCCGGTGCTCCCTCGGTGCGCCGCGACGGTCCGCGCGGCGACGAGGGCGTCCTCCGGGTCGGTCAGGTCGACGAGCAGCGAGGTCCGGCAGCCGTCGAGCCGTTCGAGTGCGGCGTCGAGTCGCGGGATCCGGTCGAGGCCGTTCCCGAGCCGGGCGACGTCGCACCAGTCCACCTCGCGGACGCGCCGGGCGTCGCCCCACATCCGGCCGAGGGTCTCGTCGTGGAGCAGCACGGCGACGCCGTCGGCGGTGCGGCGGACGTCGACCTCGATGGTGTCCGCACCGAGGGCCTCGGCGACGGCGATGGCCGGCAGGGTGTTCTCGCGCCGGACGCGCGGCGCGCCCCGGTGGGCGATGAGGCGTGGTGCGCGCACGGTGCGCCGGGCGTCCGGGGCAGCGTCGGTGGCGACCATCCGGCCCGTCGGTGCCTGCGCGGTCGACGTCATCCGCCGATCGTGCCGGACGCCGGCGAACCGGAGGTGACGTGCGCGTGAACGCGGCGTGCGGGTGGGCGGGCATCGCCGACTGCGAGAATGGGGTGTGACCGAACGCACCTGGGGCTGGCTCGCAGCCGTGATCGACGTCGTGCTCATCGTCCTGTTCGCCCTGATCGGGCGCTCCTCGCACGGTGAGGCGAACTCCGCACTCGCGCTGTGGACCACCGCGTACCCGTTCCTCGCCGGGTGGGCGATCGCCTACGTGACGAGCGGAGCGTGGGCTCGCCCGCTGCGCTTCTGGCCCACGGGTGTCGTCGTGTGGGTGCTCACGGTGTTCGTCGGGTTGGCGATCCGGGTGGTGACGGGCCAGGGCGACGTGGACGGCAACCCGCTGCCGATCTCGTTCGTGATCGTCGCGACGATCGTGCTCGGGGTGTTCCTGCTCGGGTGGCGCGGGCTCGCTCGACTCGTCATCGGTGCCGTCGACCGACGCCGGCAGCGCGGGGCGGTGTCGGCCGAGCGCTGACCGTCAGGTGCGCCCGGCTCGACCGCACACCGGTCAGAACAGCCCGGCGCGCGGTGCCTCCGGCCCGTCGAACCCGCGGAACATGTCCGACACCAGGGCCTCGATCTGCGGCTCGACGAGTCGTTCGACCGCCTCGGCGATCCGCGGCCGGTGGTCGATGAGCGCCAGGCAGACCGCCGTGCCGGTGGAACGGGCGCACTCGTCGGAGAGGGCGATCTCGTGACGGAGCGCCGACTTCGCCTCGTCCGACAAGGGTTCGCGCGGCGCCTGCTCGTGCGCGCCCGTGCCGGTCAGCTCGCCGAGCGTGAAGAGGAACGGCTCCCCCGGTGACGGCTCCGGGTCGACATCGAGGCCCTGGAACTCCGGCTGCAGGCCCTCGGTCGGCTGGTACCCGGCGTGACGCTTGCGTGCCGCGGCCCGCTCGAGTTCGCGCTGCAGCAGGGGCAGGTTCTTGGCGGTGTAGTCGTCGACGGCGTCCTCGATGATCGTCGAGATGCGGCCGATCAACGCGTGCTGGACGGCGTGCGGCACGTCCGGTCCGAAGCCCGCGGCGGTGGCGATGGGCGAACCGGTGCACTTGCGGCAGATGCGTGTCCGGGGCCGCGCGGTGCCGATCTGCCAGCGGGGCAGCCAGCGCAGCCAGACCTCGACAGCGCTGCGCACGCGTCCGTCGATGCCGTCCATGCTCCAAGCGTATGCGCCGCGCCCGGGATCGCCGCGGATTTCCGGGCCGGGGCAGATCGCGCGGCTCGCACCGTGCGAGGTGCGCGCCGCACTGTGCGAGGTTCCGCGCAGCGTGAGGGGCCACGGGCATGCCACCGTGCGGGGAACCTCGCACACTGCGGAACGGCGGCGCGGCGCCGGGCGACGCCGGGTGGTCAGTCCTTCGGCTCGGTCACGAAGTCGATGAGCTCCTCGACACGACCGAGCAACTGCGGCTCGAGGTCGGCGAACGTCCGCACCTGCCCGAGGATCCGCTGCCAGGCCCGGGCGATGTCGGCCTGCTCGGCGGCGGGCCACCCGAGCGCCTGGCAGATGCCCTTCTTCCACTCGATCGAGCGCGGGATCGTCGGCCACGCCTGGAGTCCGACACGGGCGGGCTTCACCGACTGCCAGACGTCGACGAACGGGTGCCCGACGACGAGCACGTGCGCGCCCCACTTCCCCCGCATCACGGCGTCGGCGAAGCGGGACTCCTTCGAGCCCGGCACGAGGTGGTCCACGAGCACGCCGACACGACGGTCGCGCGAGGGCCGGAAGTCGTCGAGCACGTCGGCCAGGTTGTCGACGCCGGAGAGCTCCTCGACGACGACGCCCTCCACCCGGAGGTCGGCTCCCCAGACCTTCTCGACGAGTTCGGCGTCGTGCTTGCCCTCCACCATGATCCGGGAGGGCAGTGCCACCCGGGCGCGCTGCGACTCCACGGCGAACGATCCGGACGCGGTGCGAAGGCGACCGCCGTCGGACGCGTGCCGGACCGCCGGGGCCGAGCCGCGCCTCCCGACCGGCGGAGCAGCGGCGGCAGACCGCCCCACCGGCGCCTGCGGGCGGCCCAGCGTGACGAGCTCGCCCTCGAGCAGGAACTGCCCGCTGAAGGGGAACGACCGGGTGCGTCCCTTCCAGTCCTCGAGCTCCACGTTGCCGGCCTCGAGCCGCACCACGGCGCCGGCCCAGCCGGTCGTCGGGTCCTCGAGGACCATGTCCCGCTCGAGCGGCACCTGCCGCACCTTCTGCACCCCGCGCGAGCGCCAGTCGCCCGAGAGCACGTCACTGCCGTACCGGTCGTCGTCCACCCGCACGAGGGTACTGTCGTCCCGGGTCCGGACGACGTCGACCGGCCGCACACCCCACCATCTCGACGGAAGGCACACCCTTGCGCGCTGCGATCATCCACGCCCCGAACGACATCCGTGTCGAGGACCGCGACCAGCCCGACCTCATCACGCCGAAGGACGTCGTGGTCAAGGTCGTCGCGGCGTGCGTGTGCGGGTCGGACCTCTGGCCGTACCGGGGCGTCACGCCGACGAAGCAGCCGCGTCCGATCGGCCACGAGCTCGTCGGCGAGGTCGTCGCGGTGGGCGACGCCGTCACGGACCTGCACGTCGGCGACTTCGTCATCTCCCCCTTCACCATGAACGACGGCACGTGCCAGGCCTGCCGCCACGGCATGACGACCGGCTGCGACCACCTGTCCGGCTTCGGCGGGAAGGACGCGTACGGCGACCCGGTCGGCGGCGCCCAGGCCGAGTACGTCCGCATCCCGGACGCCTCCGCGACCCTCGTCGCGGTGCCGGGCCCGGTCGACCCGGCGCTCGTCCCCTCGCTCCTCACCCTGTCGGACGTCTTCTCCACCGGGCACCACGCCGCGGTGTCCGCAGCCGTGGGCCCCGGCAAGACGGTCGTCGTGGTGGGCGACGGCGCGGTCGGGCTGTCCGCCGTCCTCGCCTCGAAGCGGCTCGGTGCCGAGCGGATCATCGCGATGAGCCGGCACGCCGACCGACAGGCGCTCGCGCGCGAGTTCGGCGCGACGGACGTCGTCGAGGCGCGTGGCGAGGAGGGCGTCGCGGCGATCCGCGAGCTGCTCGACGGCGACCTGGCCGACTGCGCGGTCGAGGCCGTCGGCACCGAGGAGAGCATGGACCAGGCACTGCACTCGGTCCGCCCGGGTGGCAACCTCGGCTTCGTCGGGGTCCCGCACGGGGTGCCGACGATCGGCACGCGGTACCTCTTCGACACGAACATCACCGTCGCGGGCGGCATGGCCCCGGCGCGCAAGTACATCCCCGAGCTGCTGCCGGACGTGCTCTCGGGTGCGATCGAGCCGGGCCGCGTCTTCGACCTCGAGCTCCCGCTCGACGAGGCGGCGGAGGCGTACCGCGCGATGGACGAGCGTCGCGCGATCAAGGTGCTGCTGCGCCCGTAGCGCTCAGCCGCGACGTCAGACGTCCCGCGCCGCACGTTTCGCTCCGCTCGTTCCGCGCCGCACGTTTCGCGGAGCGGAACGCGTGTTTCGAATCGGTAAACAAACCTTTCAGTAAAGAAGGTTGTCCGTTACAGTCCTCGACATGACCACTCGAGGACGCACCCCCGGCCAGCCCGGCCTCCTGCGTGTCCTCAACGACCGGGCCGCGCTCGAGCTCCTGCTCGACGACGGGCCGCTCACCCGCAACGAGATCGCCCAGCGCACCGGGCTCAGCAAGCCGACCGCGGCCGAGATCATCCGGCGGCTCGAGGCGGCGGCCCTCATCCGCGAAGCCGGCACCGCACCGCAGGCCGGTCGCCGGGGCCCGAGCGCCGTGGTCTACGAAGCGATCACCGACCGCGACCTCGGCGTGGCGGTCGACGTCCAGCTCGTCGACGTCCGCAGCACCGTGGTGGACGCCGCCGGCCGCACCTTCCCGGTCGCGACCCACACGATGTCCCCGGCCGAGATGCGCGCGCCCGGTGCCGACATCGTCGCCGCCGCGATCTCCCGGGCCGCAGCGGCCGCGGGCGTCGACCCGGACCTCGTCACCGCGGTGGGCATCGGGGTCCAGGCGAGCGTCGACCACGCGACCGACACCCTCATCTTCACCGACGGCCTGCCCGGCTGGCCCCGTGACCGGGTCGCCGCGACGCTCTCCGCCGCACTCGGGGTCCGCGTCGTCATCGAGAACGACGCCAACCTCGCGGCGATCGCCGAACGGAACATGGGCGCCGGACGGACCCCCGGGTCGTTCGCCCTGTTCTGGATGGCCGAGGGCCTCGGCATGGCGCTCGACCTCGGCGGCCACCTGCACACCGGCGCGTCCGGTGCCGCCGGCGAGATCGGCTACCTCGGCGTGCCCGCAGACGCACGCTCCATCGACCCGACGGCCACGATCGTCGCGGACCTCATCTCCGAGTCCGCGATCATCGCACTCGCCGCCGAACACGGGATCACGGCACCGGACGGCACCGCTGCCGACTGGCGCCAGGTGCTCCCGCAGCTGCCCGGGCTCCCCGAGCAGCACCCGTTCACCACCGCCCTCGGCGAGCGCGTCGGGCACAACGTGCTCCCCGCCCTCGCCGTCGCCGATCCCGAGACGGTCGTGCTGCACGGCCCGACCGGGATCGCGGGCGGACCCGCCCTGGCCGCCGCCGTGACCGCCTGGCTCCGGACCCGCACGCGCTGGTCCACCGCCGTCGTGGCCCCCGGCGTCCCCGACACCCCCGTCCTGCACGGTGCGCGGCACGTCCTCATCGACGTCGTCCGCACCGCGCTCGCGGACCGGCTCGAGCGCATCAGCGACGATGTGCCCGCACCGGACCCGGCCGAGCGCCCCTGACCAGCACCACCCCACCCGCACCACTCGAGGCACCATCACCCGGCCCTGTCCCAGGGCTCTTCGGCGCGCCCGGGGACGACGTCGCACGCCCGGATCCGTCCGGCGTGCGGCACCGCGACCGCACCGCGTCGGAGCGAGACCAGAGAGCGAGTACCGCAGTGTCCCTCCCCCAACCGAACGTCCCGCACCGCCGGACGTTCCGCCGCATCGTCACCGCCACGGCCGTCGCCGCCGTGGGCGCCCTCGTCGTCGCGGGCTGCAGCTCCGGCAGCAGCGCCGACTCGATCGAGAAGAGCGCACCGAAGGACCTCAAGGGCACCGTGTCCCTGTGGCACTTCTTCACCGGGCGCGAAGCCGGCGTCGTGAAGAGCGCCGTCGCCGGCTTCGAGAAGGAGAACCCCGGCGTCACGGTCGACATCCACGCCGGCCAGGACGACGAGAAGCTGCAGAAGGCGATCTCGTCCGGCCAGAACATCGACGTGGGCCTGTCGTACTCGACCGCCATCGTGGGCAGCTTCTGCTCCTCGGGCGCCTTCCGCGACCTGTCGCCGTACATCAAGCGTGACAAGGTCGACCTGTCGGACATCCCGAAGGCCGTGCAGTCGTACACGCAGTACAAGGGCACGCGCTGCACCCTGCCGGCCCTCGCCGACGTCAGTGCGCTGATGTACAACAAGCCGCTGCTCGCGAAGGCGGGCATCACGACCCCGCCGAAGACGCTCGACGAGCTCAAGGCCGACGCCCTGAAGCTCACCACTTACAACGCCGACGGGTCGATCAAGCAGCTCGGCTTCAACCCGCTCATCGACTTCTACGAGAACTCCCCCGAGCACTGGGCCCCGATGGTCGACGGCTCGTGGCTCGACGCGAAGGGCAACAGCGTGATCGGCACGTCCGACGCCTGGAAGAAGCTCATCACCTGGCAGAAGGGCTTCGTCGACGAGATCGGCTACGACAAGCTGAAGGCCTTCACCTCGGGGCTCGGCCAGGAGTTCGCCGCCGACAACGCGTTCCAGACCGGTCAGGTCGCGATGCAGATCGACGGCGAGTACCGGACCGCCTTCATCAAGGACCAGAAGCCGGACCTCGACTACGGCACCGCACCGACCCCGGTGATGGACGGCCTCGGCAACTACGGTTCGACCTACATCGCGGGCAACGTGGCGGGCATCGCGAAGGGGTCGAAGCACCCCGAGCTGGCCTGGGCGCTGCTGAAGTACCTCTCCACGAACACCGACGCGCAGGTCACGATGGGCAACGGGCTCAAGAACATCCCGACGCTCACCTCGGCCCTCGAGTCGCCGAAGCTCGAGGTCGACGAGAACTACAAGACCTTCGTCGACGTCGCGGGCGACAAGGACACGATGACCTCGCCGGGCACCGCGGACGGCGCCGCCTACATCGGCACCTTCACGAAGTTCTGGCAGGCGTACCAGCAGAACGGCGGCGACCTCGACGCGAAGCTCAAGAAGCTCGACTCGGACATCGACAACGCCAACCAGCTGGCTGGTCCGTGACCATGACCGACGTCACCACCCCTGAGACCGGCAGCCTGGAGGCGCGGCCCACCCGCGCCTCCCGGCCGCCGGCCAGCGCCGGGTCGCGTTCGACGGCCCCCGGGAGCCGGCCACGTCGGCGCCGCTCCGCCGAGTCCCGCCGTCGCCTGGTCGCGCTGACGATGCTCGCCCCGGCCCTGGCGGGCCTCGTGATCTTCTTCGCGTACCCGCTCGTCGCGTCGATCTTCTACTCGTTCACGCGCTACAACCAGCTGCAGGAACCCGAGTTCGTCGGGCTGCTGAACTACCGGTTCCTCTTCACCCAGGACCCGCAGATCGGCCCCGCGGTCGTGAACACGCTGTGGTTCGTGGTCATCCTCGTGCCGGTCCGGATCGTCTGCGGGCTGCTCGTGGCGGGACTGCTCAGCCGCGCGAAGACGGCGACCGGGTTCTGGCGGACGCTGTTCTACCTGCCCGCCCTGGTGCCTCCCGTCGCGAGCGTCGTCGCGTTCGTCTTCCTGTTCAACCCCGGCACCGGCCCCGTGAACCAGATCCTGCGGGTGTTCGGCATCGACGGCCCGCTCTGGTTCAACGACCCCGCGTGGTCGAAGCCCTCGCTCGTGATCATGGGCGTCTGGGTGATGGGCGACATCATGATCATCTTCCTGGCGTCGCTCCTCGACGTGCCACGCGACCTGTACGAGGCCGCGTCGCTCGACGGGGCGAACGGCGTCCAGCAGGTACGGCACATCACGCTGCCGACGATCGCGCCGGTCATCGGGTTCGCCGCCGTCACGGGGGTGATCGCGGCCCTGCAGTACTTCACCGAGGCCGCCGTCGCGTCGGGCGTCGCCAGCGGCAAGGCCACGATCGGCGGAGGCACCGCGGCGCAGCTCGGCTACCCGGGCACCTCGCTGCTCACCTACACCGAGCTGCTCTACCAGCACGGGTTCGCGAACTTCCAGTTCGGCTACGCGTCCGCGATGGCCGTGGTGCTGTTCGTGGTCACCGCCGTGGTGCTCGTCCTCACGATGCGCCGCATCTCCGTCTTCAGACCCGAGGAGTCCTGATGACCGCCGTGTCCCAGTCCCCGCTCGCCCGGGCTCCCCGCGGTGCGGCGTCCGGCTCCGCCCGCGGTCCGCGCCGCAGCCTGCTGGTCTGGATCGCCGAGCACGCCGCACTCGTCGCGCTCGGCGTCCTGACCATCGCGCCGATCGTGTTCGTCATCCTGACGTCGCTGATGTCGAGCAACCAGGCACTCACCGCGTCGATCGTGCCGCGCCCGTTCGACTTCTCGAACTACGGCCGGGTGTTCACCGAACTGCCGCTCGTGCAGTGGTTCGGGAACTCGTCGATGTACGCCGTGCTCGCCACAGCGTTCATGCTCGTCAGCTCGGTCCCGGCGGCGTACGCGCTCGCCCAGATCAAGTTCCGTGGCGCGAACCTGATCTTCACCGTGATCATCGTCGCGATGCTCCTGCCCCCGCAGGTCACCGCGGTGCCGGTCTACGTGATGTGGTCCGAGCTGCACCTCACCGGCACGCTCTGGCCGCTCATCCTGCCGAACCTGCTCGGCGACGCGTTCAGCATCTTCCTGCTCCGTCAGTTCTTCATGACGATCCCGAAGGAGTACGGGGACGCCGCTCGCATGGACGGATGCAGCGAGTGGGGCGTGCTCTGGCGCGTGGTCGTCCCGATGGCCCGCCCCGGCATCGCGTCGGCGGCGATCTTCATGTTCTTCCACTCGTGGAACGACTACTACGGCCCGCTCCTGTACGCCTCCGAGAACCAGGCCGCCTGGCCGGTGGCGTACGGGCTGGCCACGTTCCGCGGCCAACACGGCACCGACTGGTCGATGACGATGGCGATGACCGTCGTCGTCATGGTGCCGGTCGTCATCATCTTCTTCTTCGCACAGAAGGCATTCGTCGAGGGCATCGCGCTCACCGGCGTGAAGGGATAGCACCACAGTGAAACTCGCAGTCATCGGTGGCGGATCCACCTACACCCCCGAACTCGTGGACGGCTTCGCCCGGCTCCGCGACCAGCTGCCCATCGACGAGCTGTGGCTCGTCGACCCCGATCCCGTCCGGCGCGAACTCGTCGGCGGTGTCGCGAAGCGGATGTTCGCCCACGCCGGCCACCCGGGCACGATCCACGTCACGGACGACGTCGTCGCCGGGGTCTCGGACGCCGACGCCGTCATGTTCCAGCTCCGGATCGGCGGGCAGGCCGCCCGGCACCAGGACGAGACCTGGCCGCACGAGGCCTGCTGCATCGGGCAGGAGACCACCGGGCCCGGCGGGTTCGCGAAGGCGCTCCGCACCGTGCCGGTCGTGCTCGAGTACGCGTCGCTCGTCAAGCGGTACGCCAAGCCGGACGCGTGGATCGTCGACTTCACGAACCCGGTGGGCATCGTCACCCGTGCACTGCTCGAAGCGGGGCACCGGGCCGTCGGGCTCTGCAACGTGGCGATCGGGTTCCAGCGGCGCTTCGCGAAGGAGTTCGATGTCGCTCCGTCGGCCGTCCGGCTCGACCACGTCGGTCTGAACCACCTGACGTGGGAGCGCGGCGTCCACGTGACGGACGCCTCCGGCGAGCGCGACGTCCTGTCCGACCTGCTCCGTGCCGACACCGGTGCCCTCGACCGGATGGCGGAGAGCGTACACATGCCGGCCGACCTCATCCGGCTGCAGCACGCCGTGCCCTCGTACTACCTGCGCTACTTCTACAGCCACGACGTCGTGCTCGAGGAACAGCTGCACGCGCCCACCCGTGCCGAGGCCGTCATGGAGACCGAGCGGGCCCTGCTCGCGAAGTACGCGGACGAGTCCGTCGTGACGAAGCCCGCCGAGCTCGAGCAGCGGGGCGGTGCCTACTACTCCGAGGCGGCGATCGACGTGCTCTCCTCGATCCTCGGCGACCGCGGTGACGTGCAGGTCCTCAACGTGCGCAACGACGGCACGTTCCCGTTCCTCCCCGACGACCACGTGATCGAGGTCCCGACCCGGGTCACCCGCGCGGCGATCACACCGTTGCCCGTCGCGCCACTCGACGCCGACATGGTCGGACTCGTGTCGCACGTCGCCGGGTACGAACGCCTCGCCCTCGACGCCGCCGTGCACGGAGGCCGCGACCGCGTGCTCCGCGCGATGTGGGCGCACCCGCTCGTCGGGCAGGTCGACAAGGCCGAACGGCTCACCGACCTGCTCCTGGCCGCGAACGCGGAGCACCTGCCGTGGACGCGATCGGAGCAGCTGACGTGGGCGGGCTGAACGGAGCCGGAGCGTCCGGGGGCGGCGTCGGCACCGCCCGAGCGACCCGTCCGCCCGCACCCGTCCCGCCGGCGCCGAGCGACGTCGTCCTGGCCGTCGACGGTGGCGGCAGCAAGACGGACGTCGTCGCGATCGCACTCGACGGCTCGATCGTCGGGCACGCACGGGGCCCCGGCTCGAACCCGCAGACCCGCGGGTGGGACGTCGCCGGGCCGATCCTCGACGACGTCCGGGCGCGGGTCGTCGGCGACCTCGGCGACCGTCGGATCCGGACGACGCACGTGTACCTGGCCGGGCTCGACCTGCACGACGAACTCGTCGCGGCGACCGAGGCGCTCGCGCACTGGGAGGCCGACGGCGGCGCGCCGCACGTCCTCGACAACGACCTGTTCGCACTGCTGCGGGCGGGGACGCTGTCGCCGGACGCCGCCGCGGTCGTCTGCGGCACGGGCATCAACGCGCTCGCGGTCCGGGCCGACGGAACCACCGCCCGGTTCCCTGCCATCGGTGACGTCTCCGGCGACTGGGGCGGCGGCGCGTACCTCGGCAACCGTGCGCTGTGGCACGCAGCCCGCGCCGACGACGGTCGCGGACCGGCGACGGCCCTGGTCACGGCCGTCCCGGCGGCACTGGGCCTCCGCAGCGTCCGCGAGGTGACCGAGGCCATCCACTTCGGCCGCCTCGACCAGCGGGTGTTCAACCGGCTGTGCCCGGTGCTGTTCGAGGTCGCCGGCGCGGGTGACGCCGTGGCCGCCGGCGTCGTCGCGCGGCAGGCCGAGGAGATCGTCCTGCTCGCCGCGGTCGCGCTCGAGCGTCTCGGTCTGGGTGGTTCGGCCGCGAGCCCGGTGCCCGTGGTCCTCGGCGGCGGGGTGCTCGCGGCACGGGACCCCCTGCTCGTCGAGGGCGTCGTCGACGGCCTCGCTGCCCGGGTGCCCGGAGCGGTGCCGACGTGGGTGACCGATCCTCCCGTGCTCGGGGCGGGGTTGGCGGCGCTGGAGTCCGTCGGGGCCGACGACGCCGCGCTCGACCGTTACCGGCAGGCCGTGCGCTCCCGCGCCTTCGCGAGCACCACGGCGCTGATCCGCTGACGCGGCCGCGCGCCGCGCCGCACGGCGCCCGCGCACGCGCCCGCGAAAGCGACAGTGTGCCGCACGACGATCGCAGCACACTGTCGCTCCAGCGGCAGCATCATCGCGCGCACTTTGTGCGCTGTCGCTTCCGCGGCACGACCCACACCGCGCCCGGAACGCACCCACACACGGACGGGAGGCGCGGTGCCAGCCCGCACCGCGCCTCCCGTCCGACCGTGCTCGCGCCCATCCCGTGCTCGCGCGCCCCGAGACTCGGCAGGGCGGACGAGATGCGGGCCGCCGGGCCGCGAAACTGTCCGCCGAGCCGAGACTCGGCGAGAC
>NZ_JABXGF010000068.1:0-18537 GCF_025407985.1 Curtobacterium sp. C2H10
CGGCCCGGGACGTCCGGGCCGGCGTTCACCGGGAGCTCCGGCGTCCGGTCAGCACGTCGGCGAGGGCACCCCGGTCGATGCGGCCGGTGACGAGGGCGGCCACGAGGGCCCCGACGGCGCCGAACACGACCACGAGCACGAAGCCCCAGAACCCGAACTGCAGCGCCACGACGGCGAGGATCGCCCCGATGAGGGCTCCGATCAGTGTGTTGCTCATGCGACTCGCGCTTCCTTCTTCTCGTCGTCCTTGTCGTCGTCGTCACCCGGGATGAACACGTCCTGCACGGTCACGTTCACCTCGGCGACCTCCATGCCCACGATCTGCTCCAGCGCACGAGCGACACCGGCGCGGACACCGTCAGCGACCTGCTGCAGGGCGACGGGGTACTCCGCGACGATCACGATGTCCGCCGCGACCTGCTTCTCACCGACCTCGACCTTGACGCCCTGCCCGAAGTCACGCTGCCCGATCGCGTCACGGATCGCACCGATCGCACGCGCGGCACCGTTGCCGAGGGAGTGCACCCCGTTCACCTCACGCGCAGCGATCCCGGCGACCTTCGACACGACGGTGTCATCGATCGTGGTCTTGCCCGTGACGCCGCCGCTGTGGGTGCCCGTGTTCCGAGCGACCGCCGAAGCCGTCGCAGCCGAAGCAGTCGTGGTGGTCGTGGTGTCAGCCATGTTCGTTCCTTCCGTAGACCCGCCGGGCGATCCCAGCGGTTGCTGTTCACGGATGAGACGGGGCCCACCAGACGGAAGTCACACCCGGCTCGTGCTGTTCAGCGATGTCCCAGGAACGGGGTCGAACGACGGGGTTCTTGTCCCCCGCCGACGACCGCGGCGGCACCTGGCGCGCAAAGCGGCCGCAGCGTCGCGCGGGCTGTCCCGTTCCCGCGCGATCCCGGGGCCGCACGGGCTCGAGCGTGCGGAGCGCCGGCGACGGGAGTAGCGGCTACAGGTCCTGCAGTCGGCGCCCGGTGATCCCCTCGTTCCACCGCGTGACCGAACCCCCGACAACCGACTCGTGGTGTCCCGCGTGCCCGTCGGCGAGTCCGCAACGCCACCGGTCGAAGACGCTGAGGCACGGGACGCGGGGAAGCCGGTCGGACCCGGTGCCGCTCGGGACCGGTTCGGCGGGGTACGTGGCGTTGCTGTCGTCGATCATTCCGCGGAGAAGACGACGCGACACCCGGTTCCGTCACGAAACGGTCGGCCTCCGGTCCGCCCGGGCGTTTCGCCGCCGGCCGGTGCAGGGTGGACGGACCACGGCCGGACGGCGACCGTGGACGACGACCGGAAGGCGGGGATGGACCACGACGATCCCCTCCTGCGTGCGGAGGACGCCACCCTCGTGGTCCGTGCCGTCGAGGGCGACGTGCGCGCGTTCGAGGTCCTCGCCCGGCGCCACGGCCCGGTGATGCGCCTCTACGCCGAGCAGATGCTCGGTTCGAACGTCGAGTCGGACGACGTCGTGCAGGACTCCTTCCTGACCGGCTGGCGTCGACTGTCCGACCTCAACGACCCGGCCCGGTTCCGTCCGTGGGTGATGCAGATCGTCACCCGGAAGGCGCTCGACCGGCTCCGCCGACGACGACACCACGACGACGTCGACACCGTGCAGCACCCGGCCGAGGTCGCTCGGCAGCCGGAGCGTATCGTCGAGACGCGGATGCAGCTCGACGCGATGTGGACCGCGCTCGACCGCCTCCCCGCAGACCAGCGGCGGTGCTGGCTCCTGCGTGAGACGGTCGGCTACAGCTACCAGCAGATCGCCGACGAACTCGAGCTGCCGGTGTCGACGGTGCGTGGGCTGCTCGCTCGTGCCCGTCGGTTCCTGACCGTGGAGATGGAGGCATGGCGATGAGCGACATCGACGATGTCCCCGTGCCCGAGGACGACCTCGACGGCCACACGATGGAGGAGCTCGCGGAGTACCTCGATCGTGGCCGGTCACCACGCGACCCCGCCATCGAGGGCTCTGCCTCGTGCCGCCTCGCCCTGTCGAACATGGAGCGGCTGCGCGAACTCTCCCTCGGCGCCCTGCAGCACCGGGCCGACGCCGAACCGGACCGCGAGACCGACTGGGTCGACCGGTTGCTCGCGACGATCCGCTCCGAGGTCCGCCCCGGTCGTGACGTGCCCGTCCCCCACCCCGATCCCCGACTCCGCCTGTCCATGACCGAGGCCGCCGTCCGTGGACTGGTCCGGCGGACCGGCGACACGATGGGCGGGGTCGTGATGGGCAGCTGCACACTCGACGGTGAACTCGGCGACCCCGGGGCCCCCGTCCACGTGCGCGTGACCGCCGGACTCGTCTACGGGGCGCCCGCGGACGAGACCGCCGACCGCCTCCGGGTGCGGATCGCCGCGGCGCTCGCACGCCACACCACCCTGACCGTTGCGTCCGTCGACGTGGTGTTCGACGACGTCTACCTGCCGTAGGAGTCCGACGTGAGCGACGAAGCGCTGTCCCGAGCCCTCACCGACCGGATCCGGAGCGTCCCCGGCGTCACGGGCGTGTACCCGACGAGGCCGATCGTGCACGCGGCCGCGGAGGCCGTCGCGTCGACCTTCGCGCTGCAGGAGCCCGACGTGCTCGTCGACGTGCACCGCGACGGCTCGGCGCTCCGGATCGGGGCGGGGATCGCCGTCGACGACGCACGTCCGGCACCGGAGACGGTCCGTGAGGTGGGCGAGCGCATCCGCGACCTGGTCGACGAGCGGACGGGCGCCCCAGCCGACCTGGTCGAGGTGACGATCCGGCTCGTCGAGGGCATCGGCGGACCGGTCGACGAATCGGCCGGTCCCGATGCGGGCGAGCACTTCGCGACACCCGGCTGACGGGGGACGTGCGGCCCTCGACGCACCGCGGAGGGACGGGAGGCGCGGTGCGGGCCCGCACCGCGCCTCCCGTCCGCACGTGGTCACGGACGAGGCGGTCGTCCTGTCGTTCCGTGCTCGTGTGGCGACGATCGACCGCAGCCGCCACCTCGACGCGTCAGGTCGCGGCGGACGTCGCCCCGTCCTCGGTGCGTACGGCCGACCTGGCGCCGGGGGTGGCCCAGACCGTGCCGTCGGCGGCGAACGCGAGCACGTCGACGTCGGCGTCGCTCGTGAGCCGCCGGAGGTCGTCCTCGTCGCCGGCGACGACCGCGGTCGCGAGGACGTCCGCCGTGACGATGTCGTCGGCGATGACCGTCGCCTGGACGAACGTCGGGGTCGCCCGGCGCCAGATGTGCTCGCCGCGCTCGGCGGTGCCGGAGGTCGCGACCGCACGACGAGGTGCCTCGAGCCGGACGACGCCGACGACGGTGTCCCGGTGCGTCGGGTCGACGACGCCGACGCTCCAGGGGCCGTCGGCGCGGTGGTGGCCGCGGACGAGCACGTCGCCGCCGGCGCTGACCATCCAGTCGCCGCCGCCGTCACTCGCGGCGTCGAGGACGGCTCCGGCGTCGCGGATCGCGAGCGCCTTCACGACGCCGGAGAGGTCGATCACGCCGTCCGGGCGGTGCGGGGTGAACGCTCCCCCGGTGCGCTCCCGCCAGTCGAGCGCGAGCGCGTAGACGTCACGCACCTCGGACGGGGTGTCCGCGAGCCGGACCGAACCGTCGGCGACGCGGCTGAGGACCGACGACGGGTCGTACAGGCTGTAGCGGTGGTCGTAGCCGGCGAAGACGGCGCGCACCTCGGATGCGGCCTCCGGGGTGGCTCCCCGGAGGCTCACGACGGTGCCCATCGTCTCGAAGGTGGTGACGCCGCTCACAGTCCGGCCTTGTCGATCGCGGACTGGAGGGACGTCGTGTAGCCCTCACTGGTGAAGGTCGCGCCGCTGACGGACTGGACCTGCGCGGACTGCGCCTGCAGCGCCTCCTGGCGGAGGATCGGGGCCGCCTGCTGACTGATCTGCACCGACCGCCCGTCGCTGTTCGTGAGCTGCAGCGCGGTGACGTCGGTGATCGTCCCGTTCGCGACGGTGATCTGGACCTGCACCGGGCCGTACCGGGTCTGCGTCGTGTCGCCGGCGAAGGTGCCGGTGGCGGAGGACCCGCCGGTGGTGCCGGTGCCGGTGCTGCTGCCGGTGGTGCCGGCACCGGACGTCGTGCTCTGCTGTGCTGGTGCGGTGACCGCGGGCTGGCCGCCGAGCTGCCACCCGATGACCAGGACCGCGATCGAGGAGACGACCCCGCCGGCGATGATGCGTGCTCTCATGACTCGAACCGTTCCTGGTGGATCTGGTGCTCCGGGACACCGGCCGTTCGGGCTTCGCGGACGACCAGGTCGGACCACGCCCGCGGCCCGCACACGTACAGGTCCGACTGGAGCAGGTTCGGGAACACCGACCGGAGGGAGACCCCGCGCCGGACGTCCCCCTCGGTCATCCAGGTCTCGCGGGAGCGGGATCGGTGGCCGACCATCGTGTAGAGCCGGCTGCCCGTCACCTCGGCGAGGTCGGCGGTCTCGTGCCAGAGGTACTGCTGGTCGGCGTCGGCCCCGCGGAGCAGCACGGTAGCCTCACCCGGACGGAGGTCGGTGTCCTCGAGCAACGACCGCACGGGGGTGATCCCGATGCCGGAGGCGACGAGGGCGAGGTACGGGGCGGTCCGAGCCCGGCTGGTGAACAGGCCGTAGGGGCCCTCGAGGGAGACGAACGCACCCGGGGTGATCCGACCGAGTCGCGCGGAGCCGGCGCCGAGGTCGCGCACCGTGATCCGGGCACGATCGCGGCCGGGGACGGCGGAGAACGACACCGGGTGGGCGTGCCACCAGGTGCGGGCGGTCCAGAAGCGCCACACCCCGTACTGTCCGCCCTCGGTCCCGAGGCGGTCGAGGTCTCGTCCGGCGAGGTGGATCGACACGACGCCCGGTGCGATGGGCTCGACGCCGACGACACGGATGCGGTGGCGGAGCGTCACGACGAGGGGCAGCGCGAACCGGTACAGGGCGATCAGGCCGAGGGCCAGGACGTAGAGCGCGATCCAGTAGACCCGCTGCCACGTGCCCTGCGCGAGGACACTGCCGACGCTGAGCATGTGCGGCAGCGCGACGAGTACCGCGGCGTAGCTGAGGAGGTGGATGACGTGCCAGGCCTCGTACGGCAGGCGACGGCGGACCGCGACGAGCGAGGACACCACCACGGCGACGAAGAGTCCGAGTGCGAGGTAGGCCAGCGGCATGTCCGGCGTGGAGAAGAGCGCGATCGTCTCGGCGATCGGCCCGGTGCCCGCCGAGGCGCCGTACCCCAGGGTCAGGAGCGCTCCGTGCGCGAGCAGCAGGTACAGCACGGGCTTCCCGAGCGACCGGTGCACCGCGATGGCGTTGTCCTGGCCGAAGGTCCGGTCGATGAGCGGCACGCGCGCGGCGAGCACGAGCATGACGAGCACGAGGTCGGTCGCGACGAGTCCCGCGACGATCCCGGCGTCGGTGAGCCAGCCGCCGATGCCGTCGACCGTGTGCGATCCGGGCGACACGAGCCAGAGCATGACGGCCACCGCTGCCGAGACCCAGGCGAGGATCCCGAGCAGGTCGGTGACGGCGTTGCGGCGGCGTCCGGCTCGGCGCCGGCGGCGGGCCGCGACCTCGAGGGGTTCGTCGTCTCCGATGGGTCTCGGAACGGGACGAGCAGTGGGGCGAGCGGTGTCGATCATCGGCTCGTTCGTCTCCAGCATGCGATCGGGTGGCTCACAGCATCGGCATCGGAGCTATGGAGGAACCCGGAACGGGACGTGTCCTTCGTTCGAGACTTCGAGTGATCGACGCCGGCGTCGGATCGGCGTCAGATCGCGGGCAGCCGGACGGTCGCGATCGCGCCGCCGTGCCCGCCGTTCTCGCCGTTCTCGAGCGACGCCGTCCCGCCGGCCCGCTCGGCGATCCCACGGACGAGCGCCAGACCGAGTCCGCTGCCACCGAGCACCGCGCGCCGCGCACTGTCCGCCCGGGCGAACCGCTCGAAGGCCTGGGGCAGGAAGTCCTCGGGGACACCGCGACCGTCGTCGACGACGCTCAGTTCGAGCGCGTGCGAGGCGTCCTGGGCGAGCGTCACCCGGATCACGCCGCCGTCGTCCCCGGCGGCGATCGCGTTCGCGACCAGGTTGTCCACGATCCGGGCGAACGCGGCGGGCTCGAGGGCGTACCGCTCGTCGGGGGCGTCGAGCGCCGCGGTGAAGTCGATGTCCCGGTCGACGGCGCCACCGAGTGCACGCGCGCGGTCGATCGAGCCCATCAGCTCCGTCACGAGCGCCGACCCCGGGGTCGAGGGCGCGGGACCGTCCTCGTCGAGCCGGCTGAGCTCGAGCATCGTGTTCGCGAGTGCCACCAACCGCGCAGCGTCTCCTTCGGCGCCGCGCAGCTCCCGTTCGAGCGCCTCCGCATCGCCCGACGAGCGGTGTGCGAGCTCGAGCCGAGCGGTCAGGGCGGCGAGCGGTGTCCGGAGTTCGTGACTGGCGTCGGACACCATCCGCCGCTCCCGCTCGGCGTTCTCGCGCTGCCGGTCGATGAAGGCGTTGAGCGTCCGGGCGAGGGCGGCGAGCTCGTCGTCCGAGGTCCCGACCGGCAGGTGCCCGCCCGCGGTGCCGGCGCTCAGCGCCTCCGCGGTCCGCCGCATCCGCCCCACGGGCCGGAGGGCCAGCGTCGAGAGCAACCAGGCCGTCGCCGCGAACGCCACGAGCGCCAGGACCGTCCCGACGACGAGCGAGCGGTCCACGCGCTCGAGTGTCTCCTGCCCGGCACGACCGTCGTGGGCCGCCCACACCACCGCGGAACCGGTGTCGCTCGTGACCGGCACCCCGACGACGGTGACGAGCCGGTGCCCGGTGTGCAGACGGAGCGTGACCTCGTCCTCGGGGACACCGGACGGCAGCGCTGCCCGGACGTCGCGCGGCAGCGAGTCCACGAGCCAGGTGCCGGAAGCGGTCCGGATCCCGACCAGGACGTCCTCGGCGGGGCGGTCCGGCGCCTCGTCCGGGTTGTGACGGAGGTCGGAGACGAACGGCGCGGCGTCCCCGGCGGCGAGGGACTCGTCGGTCGCGATCGTCGCCCGCTCGATCTGCACGTGCAGCACGACCGCGATCCCGGAGAGGACCACGGCGCCCACGACGAGGCTGCCGAGCGTGATGCGCGCGCTGATCGAGAGGCGGCGGAGGACCCTCATGCCGTCGACACGACCTCGAGCGCGTAGCCGACGCCGCGCACGGTGCGGATCGCGACGTCGGCATCCGCCGCCTGGAGCTTCTTGCGGACGTAGCTCACGTACTGGTCGACGATCGTCGGGTCGAAGTGCTCGGCGCTCCCCCAGACCTCCTCGAGGACCTCGGCGCGGGTCCGCGGTGCCGGCGAGCCCTGGATGAGGAACCGCAGCAGCGAGAACTCCTTGACGCTCAGCGGCAGGTCACGCCCGCGCACGGCGGCGCGGACGGCGACGGTGTCGAGTCGGACCGAGCCGGCCTCGACGACCGTCGCGGTCCCCGCCGCGCGACGGCGCAGGTGGGCTCGGATGCGGGCGTTGAGCTCGGCGATCGCGAACGGCTTCGTGAGGTAGTCGTCGGCTCCGGAGTCGAGCCCGAAGACCCGGTCGTCCACCGCGTCGCGCGCCGTGACGAGCACGACCGGGAAGTCCTCGCCCATCTCGCGCAGCCGACGGCAGACCTCGAACCCGGACATCTCCGGGAGCATGACGTCGATCGCGGCCGCGTCGAAGGACTGCGCGCGGGCCTGGACGAGCGCGGCGACGCCGTCGGACACGACGGTCACGGCGTGCCCCTCGCCGACGAGCCCGCGTTCGACGAGCGCACCCATCTCGGGGTCGTCCTCGACCACCAGGATGTTCGCCACGTCACACCACCCCGCTCGTCCCGAGGAGCGATCCGATGACGAACGTCGCCGTGGTGGTCATGTCCCCAGCGAACCAGGTCCGGGCGCTTCCGTTCGTGTGAGGTTTCGAACGATGCCGGCGCCCGGAACCGCTTGGCTGGAGCCACAGCGCCGGTGTCGATCGGCGCACGATGTGGAAGGCCGACATGGACTGGCAGTTCGGCGGGATACCGCTCCACCCCCTCTTCGTCCACCTCACCTCCGTTGCCGTCCCGGTCGCGGCCCTCACCGCGATCGCCGTCGCCATGTGGCCGAGAGCACGGCGATGGCTCGCGGTCAGTGCGCCGATCATCGGGCTCGTCGCACTGGTGTCCGTGCCGCTCGCGACGTCTTCCGGCGAATGGCTGGAGCACCACGAGCGGGAGACCGCCTTGCTCGAACGGCACACCGAGCTCGCCGACGGGATGCTCCCCTGGTCGATCGCGGTCTTCGCGCTCCTGGCGCTCTGGTGGGCCTGGCACCGGTTCGGCACCGCCCGGGTGACGAACCGCGGCGCGGTGCGGGCCGTCGGGATCATCGGGCCGGTGCTGCTCGTGGTGGTCGCCGTCGTCTCGATCGTCGAGGTCGTCGTCATCGGCCACGCCGGGGCCGAGTCCGTCTGGAAGGGGTAGGCGCCGCTCCGCGTCGGACAGGAGGCGCGGTGCGGGCCCGCACCGCGCCTCCCGTCCGACCGTGCGCCGGTCAGTGCGTGTGGTCGCCGGTGCTGGTGGCCACCGCGGGGGTCACTGTGAACCGGTCGACGTTGCGCATCGCGTCGCGGAGGTGCTCCTCGGCGTGCTCCGCGAGGTGCGTGGCGGCGTGCAGGTCGGTGGCCGCGACCTCGACCGTCGCGGATCCCGTGAGCCGGTGCCCGGTCCAGCGGAGCCGGACGTCACGGACGGCGAGTACTCCGTCGGCGTGCTCGAGCGCGTGTTCCGCCCGGCCGACCAGCGCGGGATCGACCGCGTCCATGAGCCGCGCCCCGATCGACCGCACCGTTCCCCAGAGCAGCAGCAGGATCGAGATCGAGATGAGCAGACCGATGATCGGATCGGCGAGCGGGAATCCGAGCATCACGCCGACCGCACCGAGGACCACCGACAGGGACGTGAAGCCGTCGAGCCGGGCGTGCACCCCGTCGGCCACGAGCGCCGCCGAACCGATGCGCTGACCGACGCGGATGCGGTAGATCGCCACGATCTCGTTGCCGGCGAACCCGATGAGCCCGGCGGCGACGAGCAGCCAGGGCGCCTCCACCGGCCGCGGGTGGACGAACCGGTCGATCGCCTGCCACCCCGCGACGACGGCGGAGAGCGCGACGACGAAGACGATGAACATGCCGGCGAGGTCCTCGGCGCGACCGTACCCGTAGGTCATCCGGCGGGTCGCGAGGCGGCGACCGAGGACGAACGCGATCCACAGCGGCACGGCGGTCAGCGCGTCCGCGAAGTTGTGGATGGTGTCCGCGAGCAGGGCGATCGAGCCGGTGAACGCGACGATCACGGCCTGCAGGACCGTCGTGGCGAGCAGGACGAACAGGCTGGTCTTCAGCGCGCGGACGCCGGCGGCGCTGGCTTCCATCGCGTCGTCGATCGAGTCGGCGCTGTCGTGCGTGTGCGGGACGAAGAGGTGCTGGAGGAAGCTCCGCACCCCACCGTGCGGATGCGAATGGTCGTGCCCGTGGTCGTGCGGGTGCGTGTGGTCGTGGCCGCTCATGCCCGTCCCGGCTCCCCGCGGTGGTGCGGTGGGGCGCCGACCACGTGTTCCGCCTGCTTGACCGCGTCGATGACGAGCTCGGACGCGTGCTCGTCCGTGAGCCGGTAGAACACCGTCGTGCCCTCGCGCCGCGTCGAGACCATCCGGGCGAGCCGCAGCTTCGCGAGGTGTTGCGAGACCGCTGCCGGAGTCTTGTCCACGACGTCCGCCAGGTGGTTCACGGACATCTCCTCGGCGCTGCGCAGGGCGAGGATGATCTTCACCCGGGTCGCGTCCGCGAGCATCGCGAACACCTCGACCGCGAGCTCGACGTACTCCGACTCCGGATCGAGTCCGCATGGTTGCTTGTCTACGTGCACACGCAGATACTAATGCACTGGCGCGTCACCGCCACCCGGGGTTCCCGCTCAGGGCATCCCACCCGGCCGCCCGGCGCGCGAACATTCGACCGTGACCACCTCGACGCCCCGGGCCGCGCTCGTCCTGGCCTCCCTCGGGTTCTTCCTCATCACGCTCGACATCCTGATCGTGAACGTCGCGCTGACGTCGATCGGCCGGGAGCTCGGCGGCAGCACCTCGGGCCTGCAGTGGGTCATCGACTCGTACACGCTGCTCTTCGCGTCCCTACTGCTGATCGCTGGCAACCTGTCCGACCGCATCGGTGCGAAGCGTGCCATCGGGTGGGGCATCGCCGGGTTCTTGCTCGCCTCCGTCGCCTGCGCGATCGCTCCGACGCTCGGCACCCTGATCGGAGCGCGCGCCGTCCAGGGCGCTGCGGCAGCGGTCATGCTGCCGGCGTCGATGGCGCTCGTCCGCGAGGCGTTCCCGGACGCCCGCGAACGCGCCCACGCCCTCGGCATCTGGGCGGTCGGCGGCGCCGTGGCCGGAGCGGTCGGGCCGGTCCTCGGCGGCGCGCTGACCACGGTCGACTGGCGGCTCGTGTTCGCGATCAACCTGCCGGTGTGCGTCGTCATGCTCGGCATGCTGGTGCGAGTGGCGCCCTCGCCCCGTCGCCCGAGCCGGTTCGACCCAGTCGGCCAGGTGCTGGCGCTGCTCACACTCGCCGGACTCGTCTTCGGCCTCATCGAGGGCGGCGCGCACGGTTTCGGCACCGGGGACGTCGTCGCCGCACTCGTGGTCTCCGCCGCGTCGCTCGTCGGGTTCCTCGTCGTCCAGGCCCGGGGTCGCTCTCCGATGATGCCGCTCGACCTGTTCCGGTCGAGCGGCATGCGGATCGCGCTCGGAGTCGGGTTCGCGTTCATGGTCGGCAACTTCGGCAGCGTCTTCGTGCTGAGCCTGTACCTGCAGCAGCACCTCGGGCTGTCGCCGCTGCTCGCCGGACTCGTGTTCCTGCCGTCCGCGGCGTGCAGCATCGTCGGCAACGTCGTCAGCGGCACCCTCGCCAACCGCTTCGGCGCCCGCGTCCCGGTCGTCGCCGGGCTCACCACGATGGTCCTGGGTCTCGTCGTGGTGATCGTGTCCGCACCGTTCGACTCGTGGGTCGCCGTCGCCGTCTGCGCGGTCCTGACCGGCGCGGGCGGATCGGTCGCGATGCCGCCGGCGACGTCCGTCGTCCTCGCCAGCGTCCCCGCGGAACGCTCCGGGACCGCGAGCGCCGTGTTCAACACCTTCCGCCAGGTCGGCGGCGCCGTGGCCATCGCCGTGTTCGGCGCCCTCCTCGCCGACCGGGCGCACTTCGTGACCGGCACCCAGGTCAGCTTCGTCGTCGCGGGAGCCGTCATCCTCGTCGCCGCGGTCGCGGCCACCCGAATCCGGACCACGTGACGGACGGGCCGGTGGATCGAGACGCGACCGTTGACGGACGGGAGGCGCGGTGCCGGCTGGCACCGCGCCTCCCGTCCGCTGTGTGGTCGCGTCGCGACCCGGTGTCAGCGGGCCGTCGTCACGCGCGTCCGTCCGCCGCAGCGGGGTCGGCGGCGTGCGCCGCGTCCCGGCGCTCGGTGGCGTCGAGGGATCCGAGCAGGCGGAGCGCATCCGCCGTCGGCGAGCCCGGTTCGGCCGTGTAGAGCAGGAAGCTCAGCGCCGGATCGCTCATCAGGCGGGAGCCCTCGAACAGCAGGTCGAGCGCGCCGACGACCGGGTGCACGAAGTGCTTCTCGCCGGTGCCGTGCCGGCGGACGTCGTGCGCGCCCCACTTCGTCCGGAACTCGGGGCTGCGCGTGGAGAGCTCGCCGACGAGGTCCTGCAGCTCCCGGTCGTGCGGGTCGTGCCCCGCGGCTGCCCGGAGGATCGCCACGCTCTGGTCGGCGGCG
This sequence comes from Curtobacterium sp. C2H10, assembly GCF_025407985.1. Taxonomy (NCBI): domain Bacteria; kingdom Bacillati; phylum Actinomycetota; class Actinomycetes; order Micrococcales; family Microbacteriaceae; genus Curtobacterium; species Curtobacterium sp. C2H10. Next base: position 11,838 of record NZ_JABXGF010000068.1, read on the forward strand.
AGGTCCCAGTCCGGGTAGAACGCGTCCGACCACTCGCGGTCGAGGAAGGCTGCGCGTGCGAGGTTCGGGCGCTCGGCCTTCCGGAAGAGGTCGGCGTAGAGGGCCCGTCCGAGCGCGTTCGCGCCGAGCACGTCGAGGCGGTCGTTGCGGATGAACGCCGGTCCCCCGGTGAAGGCGTCGAGCGCGTACTGCAGGCCGGGACGCAGCGTCTTCGGGGTCGTGGACCGGCGGCGGGCGGCCCGCACCGGCGAGGCGTTCGCGGCACGGGCGAGGTCGAACAGGTGGTCGCGTTCGGCGTCGTCGAGGAGCAGCGCACCGGCGATCGCGTGCAGGACGCTCTCGGACACCCCGGAGAGACTGCCGCGCTCGAGCCGGGAGTAGTACTCGACGCTCACGTCGGCGAGCATCGCCACCTCGCCACGGCGGAGGCCCGCGACCCGCCGGTTCGCTCCTGCGGGCAGGCCGACCTGCTCGGGGCGGACGCGGGCGCGCCGACTGACGAGGAAGTCCTTGACGTCGTCGCGGTTCGTGCTCATGGACGGGGACTGATCCGGACGGTCGCCGAGGTCGGTCCGTCCTGCAGCATCGGGGGCAGGTACGGGCTGCCGGCGTACTTCGCCTCGTAGGCGGCGTCGATGCGGCTGTTCAGGTCGGGGCCGACGGCCTCGAAGGCGGCCTCGTGCTCGGTCCCGGCAGCGCGGATCCTGCCGGCACCCTGCTCGACGGCGGCCCGGTACCACCGGGAGCGCCGACCGTTGTAGGCGCGGGCGTACAGCCCGCCGTCGACGACCACGGACCAGATCCACGTCGGCGTGCCGTACGTCGTGCCGTCCCCCCGGAACGGGCTGACGTGGAGGTCGTCGCTCGCGGCGATCGCGGCGATCGTGTCCTCGTCCCAGTTCGTCATCGGGTCACCGGCCCGCGAGGTCGTCGTCGGAGACGTGCTCGAGCCAGGTGGTCGTGGTCGACGGGTCGTCGGCGCTCTCGAGCATCGCGAAGTGTTCCATGAAGGTGCCCTCGGCGGAGGCGTGGAAGTGCTCCTCGCCCGGTGAGACGTACACGGTGTCACCGGGACGCGCGGTCACGACCTTCCCGTCGCGGGTCCCGAAGCGCGCCACGCCCTGGGTGACGCGGAGGAACTGGCCGCGGGCGTGGGAGTGCCAGGCGGTGCGGGCACCCGGGGCGAACTTCACGAGCGCGAGCGTCGCGCGCTGGTCGCCGTCCTGCGGGGTGACGATCGGGTCGACCCACACGTCGCCGGCGAACTGCTCCGGCGGGTTCTTGGCGGTGGGCTGCTTCGGCAGGATCTCCTGCGGCATGGGTTCGTCCTCTCTCGGCGGGTGGTCGTGTGCCCGCTGCGTCCGACGCTACGACCGATGGCGGTCGGGAGGGATGTCCTGACAGGGTGACCCTGTCGGTCTAGCGTTGCGGGCATGGGCAGTGACGCACCATCGATGACCGGTCGCGGCGATTCGACGCAGCGGCTGTTCCTCCGCCGCAACCGCGCTCGACTGCAGTCCCTCGTCGACCGGGTCGTGCCCGCCGACGAGTACCCGTCGGCGTCCGAGGCCGGTGCGCTCGAGTTCCTGGCGTCGGTCCTCGACGAGCGTCCGGACTGGCTCGACCGGGTCCGTGCGGTCGTGGACGGCCACGACCAGGACGACGACCCCGACTGGGCGTGGTTCGCGGGGATCGTCGCCGCCGGCTACTACGCCGACGCGGGCAACGGCGGCAACGCCGGCGAACGCTCGTGGGAGATGGTCGGCTGGCAGCCCGGGCCGCCGGCGGGGTGGAGCGTCCCGGTGCCGGTGCCCACCGCGCAGCCGGTGGTGGTGCGCCCGTCGGAGTTGGCCGAGCGGTACGACGCGATCGTCATCGGTTCGGGTGCCGGTGGGGGTGTCGCGGCGTGCGGGCTCGCCGAGTCCGGGCGCCGCGTCCTCGTGGTCGAGGCCGGGGCCTGGCCGGGCACCGCCGACCTCGCGCAGGACCACATCCGCAATCCCCGGTCGACGTGGGGGCTCGCACCGCGGTCCGGTCCCGTCGACCTCGGCAACCCGCGCGTGATCGCCTCGCCCGAGGGAGACCGGGTCGCCCGGCCGTCCGACTGGGACTGGCACAACAACGCCTTCACGGCGGGCGGTGGCACGAGGGTCTACGGTGCGCAGGCGTGGCGGTTCGCCCCGAGGGACTTCACGATGGCCACCGACCACGGCGTGCCGGACGGCAGTGCCCTGGCGGACTGGCCGATCGGCTACGCGGACCTCGAGCCCTGGTACGAGCGGGCGGAGTGGGAGCTCGGCGTGAGCGGCGACGGCGACGGTCCGTGGGCGGGTCCCCGCACACGGGCGCTGCCGATGCCGGCGATGGCGGCGGGACCCGCGCGGGAGCGGCTGGCGCGGGCCGCGACCGAGCTCGGCTGGTCGACGGTGCACGTCCCGCTGCTCGTCAACTCGGTCCCCTTCCTCGGGCGGGGAGCGTGCGAGCAGTGCGGGATGTGCGTCGGGTTCGCCTGCCCGGTCGACGCGAAGAACGGCAGCCAGAACACGATGCTCCCCCGGGCCTTCGCCACCGGGAACGCGTCCGTCCTCCTCGAGACCCGGGCCGCGCGGATCCGGACGGACCGGTCCGGCCGCGTCGTCGGGGTCACGCTCGTCGGGACGGTCGACGGCGTCGACTGGCGTTCGGACGTCGACGCGGCGGAGGTGGTCGTCGCGGCGGGAGCGGTGGAGTCCGCCCGGCTCCTCCTCAACAGCCGCAGCGAGCAGGAACCGAACGGGCTCGGCAACGGCCAGGACCAGGTCGGACGACACCTGCAGGGGCACCGGTACGGCGGCGCGATGGGCATCTTCGACGACGTCGTCGAGGACGGCCTCGGGCCCGGGCCCTCCATCGCCACGACCGACTTCCGGCACGGCGTCCCCGGGCAGATCGGCGGCGGAATCATCGCGGACGAGTTCGTCGCGACGCCGTCGAACACCTACGCGTACCTCACCGGGTTCGGGCTCCTCCCCCGTGCGGGCATCGACAGCAAGCACGGGATGCGCGACCTCGCCCGCCGGAGCATGCGACTGATGGGGCCGATCCAGGAGGTCACGTCCGCCGACTCCCGCGTCCGGGTCGACCCCGCCGTCACCGACCGGTGGGGCGTCCCCGTCGCACGGTTCAGCGGTGGTCCGCACCCGGAGGACACCCGTGCCCGCGACCACACCAGTGCGCGGAGCGGAGACTGGCTCCGGGCCGCGGGTGCGACGCGGGTCGCCGAGATGCACGGGGAGCTGACCGGGACGAGTGGTGGCCAGCACCAGGCCGGGACCCTCCGCATGGGCGACGACCCGCGCACGTCGGTCGTCGATCCGTTCGGCCGGGTGTGGGGACACGACAACCTGCGCGTCGCCGACGGGTCGGTGCACGTCACGAACGGCGGGGTGAACCCGGTGCTGACGATCTTCGCGACGGCGATGCGGACGATCGACGACATGGTCCGGTGACGTCGGGCGCCGCTGACGCTACCCGCGGCGACGGGTGCGGGGGTCCTTCGGGTCCGTCGGGTCCGGCGGGTCCGTCGGGTCCGGCGGCTCCGTCGGCTCCGTCGGCTGACCGAGGACGGTCCGTCCGGCGAGGACGGCCAGCGCGACCTCGGTGGCCGGGAGCCGGTTCCGCCGCGCGTGGTCGCGCAGCAGCGAGAACGCGGTCGCCGGGTCCACGCCGTTCCGGTTGGCGAGCCACCCCTTCGCCTGCTCGATGACCGTCCGGCTCTCGAGGGCCGCCTGCAGCTGCGCCTGTGTCGTCACGGCGTCGTCGATGGTCCGCTGCTGCACGACCGAGATCGCGGCGATGTCCGCCAGTGCCCGCGCGGCGACGAGGTCGTCCTCGTTGAACGCGCCCGTGGACTCACCGAACAGGTTGAGCGACCCGATGACCGTCGCCCGGAGCCGCAGTGGGATCGAGTGGACGGCGCGGTACCCGGCGTCCGCAGCGGCCCGGGAGAAGTGCGGCCATCGAGACTCGGCGTCCAGGACGTCGGGGATCGAGACCACGGTCCCCGTCCGGGTGGCTTCGAGGCAGGGTCCGTCGCCGACCTCGAGCTGCAGGAGCTCGAGCAGTCCGCTGTGGTGCCCCACCGAGGCGGCGATGTGCAACCGGTCGTCCGACCCGAACAGCATCAGCCCGGCGGCCTGCACGTCGAACAACGCCGCCGACTCGTCCACGAGGAGCTGCAGGCGGCCCGCGAGGTCACGTGGACCGGTGGCGCCGCCGACCAGTTCGATGATCGTGTCGAGCAGTCGTCGTTCGCGGTCGACACCCAAGGGGTCACTCCAGATTCGGTGATCAGAAGTGGCCGGTCGTGCGCTGCTCCAGCGGTCGGGGACCGCGTGGTCCCACCGTACGGCCCGCACATGCGAACGCACCCGGGCGTCCGACGTGCCTGACCAGCGCACGACGGAAGGCACCGCGAACCGCGGTTCCCCGTGGTTCGCGGTGCCTTCCGTTGTGCGCAAGCACCCCGCACCGCGGGGCGCCGCCGCGGCCGCGCCGCGCCCCCGCGCTACCGCTTCAGGTTCGTCAGCTCCTGCAGCACCTCGTCCGAGGTCGTGATGATGCGCGCGTTCGCCTGGAACCCGCGCTGCGCCACGATGAGGTTCGTGAACTCCTGCGACAGGTCGACGTTCGACATCTCGAGCGTGCCCGACGCGAGCTGCCCGACACCGGGCGACCCCGGGGCGCCGACCGTGGCGTTGCCGGAGTTGGCCGTGGCGCGGTAGCCCGACGCCCCGGTCTTCTCGAGGCCGGCCGGGTTCGCGAACGTCGCGAGGGCGATCCGACCGATGGCTAGCGACGCACCGTTCGAGAACGTCCCGACGACCGTGCCGTCCTTCGAGATCGAGTAGCCCTGGAGCGACCCGGCCTCGTGGCCGTTCTGCGACGAGATCGACGCGGTGTTGAGCGAGGCGAAGCCCGTGAGCTGCCGCATGTCGACGGCGATGCCCCCGACGGCGAGCGTGCCACCGGCCGTGAGCTTGCCGTCGGTCCCGAACGTGAGCGACGTCGTCGCCTGGGTGCCCTGGCCGTCGGTCGCGGTGACGTCCCAGCCGGCAGCGGTGCGCTCGTAGGCGATCGACATGGTGTGCTTCGCACCGGACGCGTCGTAGACGGTGGCGTCGCGGGTGATGACCGCGCCCACGGCGGTCTCGGACGGCAGGTTGCCGGTCACACCAGCGGTGGAGGTGCGGACGGCGGGCGCGGCGGCGTCGAGCGGCAGGACGATGTCCGACAGGGCGCCGTTCTCGTTCACGACGCCGTTCGTGGCCGGGTAGCCCTGCACGATCTTCCCGTCGGCGCTGACGAGGCGGCCGTCGGCGTCGAAGTCGAACGCACCGGCGCGGCTGTACACGGTGTCGTTGCCGAGGCGCGTGACGAAGAACCCGTCGCCGGAGATCATCAGGTCGGTGGCCTTGCCGGTGGCCTGGGCGGAGCCCTGGGCGAAGTTCGTGGAGACGCCGGCGACCTGCACGCCGAGGCCGATCTGGGCGGGGTTCGTGCCGCCGATGCCGGTCTGCGGTCCGCCGGCACCTTGAGTCATCTGCGACAGGGTGTCCTGGAAGACCGTCGACGACGACTTGAAGCCGACGGTGTTGACGTTGGCGATGTTGTTGCCCGTGACGTCCAGCATCTGCTGGTGCGAACGGAGGCCGGAGATCCCGGAGTAGAGCGAGCGGAGCATGGTGCGTCCTTTCGTGGAGGTACCGAAGAAGAAGAAGAAGGAGAGGGGGTCAGGAGGTCGTCTTGATGCCGGAGATCACGTCGAGGTTGACCTCCTTCCCGTTCACCGTCACGGTCGGCACGCTCTGGGCGTACGACACCGCGGTCGCCGTCCCCGTGATCGAGGTGCCGGACGTGGCGTCGGTGTAGCTGACCTGCTTCCCGACGAGGTTGGCGGCGGCGATCCGCATCTGCAGCGAGAAGTTCTCGTTCGCCGTCGTGGTCTGGTTGGTGATCTGCTCCATCATCGCGAGCTGCGTCTGCTGGCTGATCATCTGGTTCGTGTCCATCGGCGAGGACGGGTCCTGGTTCTGCAGCTGCGTGACGAGGAGCTTCATGAACACCTCGGAGTCCATCGTCTGCGAACGCGAGCTGGTCTGGTTCGCGGCGAGGGCCGCGGCCTGGGCGGCCTGGTCCACGGTGCCGGTGATGCCGTCGATCGGCATGGTCGTTCCCTTCGGTTCTGCCTGTGCGGGCGGTCGTCGCTCAGGCGAGGACGTCGAGTCCGACGGTGCGGACGGTGGGCGTGTGGGCGGTGCCGGGTGCGCGCGGGGTGCGCCGCGCCTCCTGGCCGGTGTCGACGCGTGGACCCGTCTGGGCGGGCCGTTCGTCGTGCCCGGAGCGGGTGTCCGGGTGGTTCTGCGAGGACAGGTCGAGCGTGGTCGACAGTCCGGAGCCGGCGGCGTCGCGGCGGAGGTCCGGCATGACCTGCCGGACCGCGTCGCGCCCCGCGTCGGAGGCGGCGAAGAGCTCGACGTGCATCCCGTGCGCGGTGACGTGCGCTCGGACGGTGACGGGGCCGAGCGTGTCCGGCGTCACCTGGACGGTGACGACGTGCTCCCCCGGGCCGGCCTGTGCGAGCGTGAACACCGGGCGGGCCAGCTGCTGGGCGAGCGGGCCCGGAGCGTTCGCGGTCGCTGCGCCGGACGTCGGGGTGGCC
>NZ_JABXGF010000069.1:0-17499 GCF_025407985.1 Curtobacterium sp. C2H10
GCGCGGGTGCGCCGAGGGGGACGTACTTCGCGCGCTCGGTGGCGCGAGCGGAGCGGGCGGTGGCCCGGCCCGGGCCGATACGGCCCGCGACGGACAGGAGGCGCGGCGCCAGCCGGCACCGCGCCTCCTGTCCGGCAGGACGGACCGTCAGCGCTGCGGCTCGGTCCCCGCCTCGGCCGCGGCCTCGTCGCGCTTCGCCTTGCGCGCGTTCCGGAAGTACGTCAGCGCCATCGGCACGACCGTCACGACGACGGCCGCGAGCAGGATGATGTCGATGTACTCGCGGACGATGTGCGCGACGAACGGGATGTGCCCGATGAAGTACCCGAGGAACGTCACCCCGACGCCCCACACGACGGCACCGATCGCGTTGTACAGGGAGTACTTCTTGTAGTTCATCCGGCCCACACCGGCGGCGATCGGCAGGAACGTCCGCACGACGGGGACGAACCGGGCGAGGATCACCGCGAGGGGGCCGAACCGGTGGAAGAACGCGTTCGTGCGGTCGACGTTCGCCTTGGAGAACAGCCCGCTCTCCTTGCGCTCGAAGATGGGCGGGCCGGCCTTCTTGCCGATGTAGTAGCCGAGCTCGCCCCCGAGGAACGCGGACGCGGCGATCATCAGCGCGGCGATCCAGACGGGGATGCCGCCGATCTCGCCACCACGGTCGAACGCGAAGAGGCCGGTGATGACGAGCAGGCTGTCGCCCGGGAAGATGAAGCCGACGAGCAGCCCGGTCTCGGCGAAGATGATGGCGCACACCACGAACACGGCGATGGCCCCGAAGTTGTCGAGGATGTACTGCGGATCCAGCCAGGGGATCAGGGCGAGTGCGACGGAGTGCATTGTTCTTCCGGTCGTGGAGGCGGGGACACGGGGAGGCGTCCCGCAGGACGAGGGTACCGTCCGCCGATGACGGCAACGTCCCTCGGTGGTATGAGATGCGTGAGGACGCAGACTCTGGTGCGGAAGGAGGGACTCGAACCCTCACGCCAGGGGCACAGGAACCTAAATCCTGCGTGTCTACCGATTCCACCACTCCCGCGAGCAGCGGCAGTCTACCGAGCGCCGCCCGCGCGCCGGACGTGATCCGCGCCTCCTGGGCCGCCCCGACCGGCCGTTCGGCGGACGGTCAGCGCAGCTTCCGTGGGAGGTACCGCGGCACGTACCGCAACAGGATGCCCGCGCCGACCAGGCCGAGCACCCCCATCACGCCGCTCGCGACGGCGATCGACGCGACGGCGGTCACGCCGGAGATGAGGAGCGGTGCAGCGGCTTGCCCGAAGTCGCCGGTGAACCTCCAGGCGCCCAGGAACGGCGCCGGGTGGTCCCGCGGCGCGAGGTCCGCGCCGAGCGTCATGAGGATGCCCGACCCGACGCCGTTCGCGAGCGACATCCCCATCGCGATCGCGACGAACCAGCCCACCCGGGCGTCGAGGTGTCCGGACCACGCGAGCAGGAAGTAGCTGATGCTGAGCCCGACCATGCAGGGGAGTGCGCTCGCCAGGCGGCCCCACCGGTCCATGATCTGCCCGCTCGTGTAGAAGAGCGCGAAGTCGACCGCACCGGCGATGCCGATGACGAGCGCTGCGGTCGAGTCGTCGAGCCCGACGCTGACCGCCCAGAGCGGCAGGATGACCTGGCGGCCGGCGCGGAGCGCGCCGATCAGGCCGGCACCGCTGCCGAGCCGGAGGAGCACGGCCCGGTTCGCGCGGATGGTGCGGAAGAGGCCGTGCGCTTCCTCTTGCACGAACTGCGCACCGGTGTCGGTGGGCGGCTCCGTGGTGGTCGCGTCGGTCTTGTCCCTCGCGTCGTCCGTCGTGGGCCGGGAGGCGCGGCTCGGCCTGCGGAAGCCGCGTGCGCCCGTCGCGGGGTCGCGCAGGACGAGGAGCGTCACCGCCGCCAGGAGGCAGCAGACGATGTGGATCCAGAACGCGCTCTGCGTGGTGCCCGTCAGGTGCACGACACCGGCGGCGATGAACGGTCCGACGAAGTAGCCGAAGCGGAACACGCCACCGAGGCTCGACAGCGCCCGTGCCCGGATGTGGAGGGGGATCGCGGTCGTCATGTAGGCGTGCCGAGCGAGGGCGAAGACGGCGGTGGAGACACCGACGAGGAACACTCCGAGCGCGAGGACCCAGGCGTTCGGGGCGGCCGTGCACACCAGGAGCCCGACGACGGAGACGACCGCCGCGCCGATCATCGCGTTGCGCTCCCCGATGCGGGCGACCACCACCCCGGACGGCACGTCCCCGATGAGCTCGCCCACGAGGATGAGCGCCGCGACGAAGCCCGCGAACGCCAGGCTCGCGCCGAGGGAGCTCGCCGCGATCGGGATGATCGGGATGATCGCGCCCTCGCCGATCGCGAAGAGCGCTGCGGGCAGGAACCCGGACAGCAGGACCGACCGGAAGTCGAAGGCAGGGGTCTCGGAGGTCATCGCTCGGACAACGGTACGCCCGCGGTACCGCTTCGTCGGCGGGTTACCCTGGAGCCATGCGAGTTCTGGCGGCGATGAGCGGTGGGGTCGACTCGGCGGTGGCCGCAGCCCGGGCGGTCGACGCCGGGCACGACGTGGTCGGTGTGCACCTGGCGCTGAGCCGCATGCCCGGGACCCTGCGCACCGGCAGCCGCGGCTGCTGCACGATCGAGGACTCGATGGACGCCCAGCGCGCCGCGTCCGCGCTCGGCATCCCGTACTACGTGTGGGACTTCTCGGCCCGGTTCAAGGAGGACGTCGTCGACGACTTCGTGGCCGAGTACCAGGCCGGCCGCACGCCGAACCCCTGCATGCGCTGCAACGAGCGGATCAAGTTCGCGGCGCTGCTCGAGAAGGCGCTCGCCCTCGGGTTCGACGCCGTCTGCACCGGGCACTACGCCTCGATCGTCACCGGTCCGGACGGGGCGCGCGAGCTGCACCGCTCGGCGGCGTGGGCGAAGGACCAGTCGTACGTCCTCGGCGTCCTGACCGCCGAGCAGCTCCAGCACGCGATGTTCCCCCTCGGAGCGACGCCCTCGAAGGACGAGGTCCGGGCCGAGGCGGCGGCGCGGGGCCTCACCGTGGCGCAGAAGCCCGACTCCTACGACATCTGCTTCATCCCGGACGGCGACACCCGGGGCTGGCTGGCGGACCGGGTCGGCGCGGCTCCCGGCGAGGTCGTCGAGCGGGACGGCACGGTCGTCGGTGCGCACGACGGGGCGACCGGGTACACGGTCGGACAGCGGCGCGGACTGCACCTCGGTCGACCGGCACCGGACGGCAAGCCGCGGTTCGTGCTCGAGATCCGCCCGAAGGAGAACACCGTCGTGGTCGGCCCGAAGGAGGCGCTCGACGTGACCTCGATGTCCGGGGCGCGCTTCACCTGGGCCGGCACCGCGCCCGCCGACCCGTCCACGCCGTTCGCCTGCGACGTGCAGATCCGGGCGCACGCCGACCCGGTGCCCGCGACCGCACGGGTGACCGACGGCCAGCTGGTCATCGACGTCGACGAACCGCTCTCGGGCGTCGCGCCGGGGCAGACCGCGGTCGTGTACGTCGGCACCCGGGTGCTCGGGCAGTGCACGATCGACGCGACGGTGTCGGCGGTGCCCGCCGCCGTCTGACCGCGCGGCGCTCCCGGGTTGCCCGTCGGCTGCGCGTCCGGTCGGTGGTTGCCGGTAGAACTGAGGGCATGAGCGACACGACGCCCGCGGACTCGACGTTCGAGACGATCGACCCCGCCGCACTCGACGCGGCGCAGGCGCAGCGTGAGGTCGACCGGCTCCGGTCCAGCATCAACGAGCTGCGGCACGCGTACTACGACGAGAACGGGTCGACGGTCGCGGACGGCGAGTACGACGGGCTCGTCCACCGCCTCGACGCGATCGAGCAGCGCTTCCCGGAACTCCTCACCGAGGACAGCCCGACCCAGACCGTGGGCGGCCAGGCGCAGACCGTGCAGTTCGCGCCGGTCGAGCACGCCGAACGGATGCTCAGCCTCGACAACGTCTTCAGCCCGGACGAACTCGTCGACTGGGCGGTCAAGGTGCAGCGCGACGCCGGTGCCGAGCGCGTCCGGTTCCTCACCGAGCTGAAGATCGACGGGCTCGCGATCAACCTCCGGTACGAGAACGGTCGGCTCGTCTCGGCCGCGACGCGCGGTGACGGGGTCGTCGGCGAGGACGTCACCGGCAACGTCCGCACGATGGGGACGATCCCGGACCGCCTGTCCGGTTCCGGGCACCCGCCCCTCGTCGAGGTCCGTGGCGAAATCTTCTTCCCGGTCGAGCAGTTCGACGAACTGAACGCCAAGCAGCGCGACGCGGGGGAGCGGGTCTTCGCGAACCCGCGCAACGCGGCAGCCGGATCCCTCCGCCAGAAGGAGGAGGGCAAGTCCGAGGCGAAGCGCGAGCTCATGGTGGACCGGCTCCGTCGGCTGCGCATGCTCGTGCACGGCATCGGCGCGTGGCCCGTCCGCGAACTCGAACGGGACACCGACGTCCGCGCGCAGTCCGAGGTGTACGAGCTCCTGCAGACGTGGGGCCTGCCGACGAGTTCGCACTACCGGGTCTTCGACTCCATCGACGAGGTGCTGGCCTTCGTCAAGGACTACGGCGAGCGACGGGCGTCGGTCGAGCACCAGATCGACGGCATCGTGATCAAGGTCGACGACCTCGCCCTGCACGAGGAACTCGGGTCGACGTCGCGCGCCCCGCGGTGGGCGATCGCGTACAAGTACCCGCCGGAAGAGGTCCACACGACGCTCCTCGACGTGGTCGTCAGCGTCGGTCGGACCGGTCGCGCCACGCCCTTCGCGGTGATGGCCCCGGCCGAGGTCGCCGGGTCGGTCGTGCGGCAGGCGACCCTGCACAACCAGCAGGTCGTCAAGGCGAAGGGCGTCCTCATCGGGGACACCGTGGTGCTCCGGAAGGCGGGCGACGTCATCCCCGAGGTGCTCGGTCCGGTCGTCGAGCTCCGCGACGGTACCGAGCGCGAGTTCGTCATGCCGACGAACTGCCCCGAGTGCGGCACGCCCCTCGCCCCCGCGAAGGAAGGCGACATCGACCTCCGCTGCCCGAACGCGAAGAGCTGCCCGGCGCAGGTGCGCGGCCGGGTCGAGCACATCGCCTCCCGTGGCTCGCTCGACATCGAGGGGCTGGGCGAGGTCGCTGCGGCGGCCCTCACGCAGCCGCTCCACCCCGAGCAGCCTCCGCTCGAGACCGAGGCCGGCCTGTTCGACCTGACGATGGAGGACATCGTCCCGATCGAGGTCATCGTCCGTGACGCCGAGACCGGCATGGAGAAGACCACCGACGACGGTGCGCCGAAGCGGGTGACGCCGTTCAGCCGGGCGCGCAAGAAGACCGATCCGCCGTTCGACCCCGACGCACGGGGAGCGGACTACACGGGCGAACCGAGCCGGTACCCGTCGAAGAACGCGTTCGAGATGCTGGCGAACATCGACGCCGCGAAGACGAAGCCGCTCTGGCGGATCATGGTCGGCCTGAGCATCCGGCACGTCGGGCCGGTGGCAGCCCGCGCGCTCGCGAACCACTTCGGGTCCCTCGACGCCATCCGGGCCGCCTCGCGCGAGGAACTCGCCGCGGTGGACGGTGTCGGCGGGATCATCGCCGACGCCCTGCTCGACTGGTTCGAGGTCGACTGGCACCGCGACATCATCGACCGCTGGACGGCGGCGGGCGTGCAGTTCACCACGCCCGGGCACCCCGGACCGGGCGCCGCGGACGTAGAAGGCGGCGTGCTCAGCGGGCTGACCGTCGTGGCGACGGGCTCCCTCGAGGGGTACAGCCGCGAGGGCGCGCAGGAGGCGATCATCGCCGCGGGCGGCAAGGCGGCCTCGAGCGTGAGCAAGAAGACGGACTTCGTCGCGGCCGGTCCCGGTGCCGGTTCGAAGCTCACCAAGGCCGAACAACTCGGGGTCCGGATCATCGACGCCGAGCAGTTCCGCCTGCTGGTGACCGAGGGGCCGGCGGCGCTCGGCGACGCGGCCGGCGACGAACCCGAGGACTGAGTCCGACTCAGGAGCACGTCCGGCGTCGGTCGGTGCGGTACGGCGCGCCTGTGTGTCCACCCAGTTCGGGGGACAAGTTGCAACGCGCACGTCCTCGGGAAGGCTATTCTCCTTACACTCGATAGAGCATCACCCGTCGTCTGCAGGGAGTCGACGGGACGGCCTTCCCGGGGGAGACCCGATTGCTGCTCATCGCCGCGGCTCTGCTCACCGCCTCGATGCACTCGCTCGGAGTGGTCGAGGCCCCAGTCGCGCCCGCCACCCACTCCGTGGCCGTCGTGCACGCGATCGCGCGGGTCCCTGAGGGTGCCTCAGTACCCCGACCGGTCATGACCGGGGTACACCTGACCGCGTCGGTGTCCGTGTCCGGGCCGTCGTCCGCGTCGGGTGGGGTCACCGTCGAGCACGGGCGGGCGTTCCTCACCGACCTGTCGTCGCTCAGCGGCGCGGACCTCCTCCGTGCCGGGCAGGACCGTCACGTGCTCGCGACCGCCGAGGACGACCCGCCGACCGCCGCCGAGGTCACCGCCTGGTGGTCCGGACTCACGGACGACGAGCGCGACACCCTGACGACCCTCGCGCCGTCCGTCGTCGGGAACCTCGAGGGCGTGCCCTACGCGGTCCGCGACCGTGCGAACCGGGCGGTCCTCGCCACGGGTCTCGCCGACCACTCGGCCGCGGCCGCCGTGACCGCGATGCTCGGCCAGGTCCGCGACGCGCTCGTGCACGAGGTCGGTGCACCGGACCGGTACCTCATCACGCTCGACACGCGAGGGGCCGGGCGCGCGGCCATCGCCGTCGGGGACCTGGACACCGCCGCCGACGTCACGGTCGTCGTCCCCGGCATGTTCTTCACCGTGACCGGCCAGATGGCGGACTTCACGAACACCGCGAACGACCTCTACACCGAGCAGGCGACCGTGGCCGGTCTGGCCGCGCCCGGCTCGGGCAACGGCGTCGCCGTCGTGGCGTGGATGGGCTACCGCACGCCGGACCTGTCGAACATCATGTCGCTCGGCATGGCCAAGACGGGCGGGGAGCGCCTCGCCCGGACGGTCGGCGGGCTCCGGGAGATCCGCGACGGCGACGAACCGCGGGTGAACATCGTCGCCCACTCGTACGGGTCGACCGCGGCGCTCATGGCACTGGCCTCGGGGGAGATGAGCGCGGACACCCTGACGGTCCTGGGCTCGCCGGGGAGCGACGTGCGCACCTCGGCCGACCTGGCCGTCAGCGCCGGGCAGGTGTTCGTCGGGGACGCGCACAGCGACCCGATCGCCGGCTCCGGGTACTTCGGCACCGATCCCGGTTCGGCGGGGTTCGGCTCGACCGTGCTCGACCTGACCGGCGGCGTCGACGTGCAGGAGGCCGGCGAGGTGTTCCGCCGACCGGTCGGGCACAACGACTACCTCAAGCCGGGGACGGCGTCGCTGCACGACGTGGCGCTCATCGCCGTCGGCCGCGGAGACCTCGTGCGCGAGCAGGTCCGGCGCGGTGAGCGCGGTGGCGACGGGCTGCCGCAGGCGTCGCCGGACATGTACCTCGTCCGACCGCAGGACCTCCAGCCCCGCGACTGATCCTGGGTGGGAACCTGAGGGGCGGTGCAGCCTGGACTCGTTCCACGGCAGAACCAGTCCAGATCGTGACCGTACGGTGCCCTGCATGCGTGTGGTGCGATGGCCTGGTGCTCTCCTGACGTTCGTCGCGATGTCGGCGCTGGCCGGCATGCTCGTCGCCGTGGCGGTCACGCCGGGGGTCGCCGTCGCGGGCGAGAGCACGTCCGGGGCGGTGTCCTTCTTCGAGGACCTGCCGAGCTACCTCGACATCCAGACGCCGCAGCAGGTCTCCTCCGTCTACGCGGAGAAGGGCGGACAGCAGGTCAAGATCGCCTCGTTCTACGCCGAGAACCGCACGACCGTGGCGTCCGGGGCGATGGCGAAGACGCTCAAGCAGGCGGCGATCGACACCGAGGACCCCCGCTTCTACGACGAGGGCGGCATCGACGTCGTCGGCACGCTCCGCGGTGCGGCGGCGACGGTCGTCGGCGGTGACGTGCAGGGCGGGTCGAGCATCACCCAGCAGTACGTGAAGAACGTCCTCGTGCAGCAGTGCGAGGAGCTCACGGGCAAGGACGCCGCGGACACCGCGAAGAAGGTCGCCGCGTGCTACGAGGACGCCGCCGGGGTGACCCCGCAGCGCAAGCTCCAAGAGATGCGGTACGCGATCGCCGTGAACAAGAAGTACTCGAAGGACCAGATCCTCACCGGGTACCTGAACCTCGTCGGGCTCGGCGGCCGCGTCTACGGCGCCGAGGCCGGTGCCGAGTACTACTTCGGCGTGCACGCGAAGGACCTCTCGCTCGTCCAGTCGGCCACCCTCGTCGCGATCCTCAACAACCCGTCGAACCTGCGCATCGACCAGCCGTCGAACGCCGACAACGGCGCGAAGAACGGCTACGCCGCCACCAAGGAACGCCGCGACTACGTGCTGCAGCGCATGTACGTCCACCACGACATCACGAAGGCGCAGCTCGAGCAGGCGAAGGCGACACCGGTCACGCCGAAGATCACCGCCACGGCGAACGGCTGCTCCTCGGCCGCGACCGGGTACGACGCCGGCTACTTCTGCGACTACGTGCGCGACCAGGTGCTGCAGGACCCGGCGTTCGGCAAGACGGCCGCCGAGCGCATCGCGACGCTCGACACCAAGGGCCTCGAGATCCACACCTCGCTCGACCTCGACCTGCAGTCCCAGGCGCAGACCGCGCTGTCGACCTACGTCCCGTCGACGATGGCCGGCGTCGACGTCGGCGGCTCGAACGTCACCGTGGAGCCGGGAACCGGCCGGATCCTCTCGATGGTGCAGAACACGCAGTACACGCAGGGCGACACCTCGACGGCCGGGTCGACCGCGGTGAACTACAGCGCCGACAGCGGGTACGGCAACTCGGGCGGGTTCCAGACGGGCTCGACGTACAAGGTGTTCACGCTCGCCGAGTGGCTCGCCACCGGGCACACGCTCTCGCAGTCGGTGTCGACGACCGAGCACACGTTCCAGAACTCGGACTTCACGAACACCTGCCAGAACGTCAGCGGCGGGACCTGGCCGGTGTCGAACGCCGAGAACGTGCCGTCGTCGATGACCGTGCAGGCCGCGACCTCGGAGTCGATCAACACCGCCTACGCCGCGATGGGCAAGCAGCTCGACCTGTGCAAGATCGCGCAGCTCGCCCAGTCGATGGGCATCCACCCGGCGGCCGGCGGCGCGCTCGGACAGACCCCGTCGTCGATCCTCGGCGTGAACAACCTGTCCCCGATCGACCTCGCCGAGGCCTACGCGGGCTTCGCGAACGGCGGCGTCGTCTGCACGCCGACCGCCATCGACTCCGTCACCGAGTCGGACGGCACGAAGATCACCCCGACGCCGTCGTCCTGCACGCAGGGCGTGGCGGCCGACGTGGCGGGGACGGTCGACTACGCGCTGCAGGGCGTCCTCACCGGGTCCGGCACGGCCGCGAGCGCCAACCCCGGCGACAGCACCCCGAAGTTCGCGAAGACCGGCACCACCGACGGCGACGTGCAGAACTGGCTCGTCGCGTCGAGCACGAAGTACACGAACGCGACCTGGATCGGCAACGTCCAGGGCAACGTGAGCCTGGCGAACTGGCCGTTCCTGCAGGGGACCACCGGGTACAGCGCGAAGTTCGGCGTCGGCAAGTCGATGATGTCCTACCTCGACCAGACCGTCGGCGGTGGCACGCTGCCGGCTGCGGACCCGGCGATGATCGGCCAGGCCAGCCACACGTCGTCGAGCGGATCGTCGGGCGGTTCCCAGGGTGACGCGGCGGCGACGCAGCAGCAGGGTCAGCAGCAGCCGGCACAGCAGTCTCCACAGGGGGACCAGCCCGCGCAGCAGTCTCCACAGGACCCGCAGGGGAAGCAGAAGGGCCACTGAGGCACCAATAGACTGGTGCGCAATCCACGAACCGATCGACGGAGCACCATGCCTGACATCACGAGCGAGCAGGTCGCCCACCTGGCGAACCTCGCACGTATCGCACTCACGCCCGAAGAGATCGAGAAGCTCACGGGGGAGCTGTCGCACATCGTCGACAGCGTCGCCAAGGTCACCGAGGTCGCCACCCCGGACGTCCCGGCGACCAGCCACCCCGTGCCGCTCGGCAACGTCACCCGACCCGACGTGGTCGGTCCGACCCTCACGCAGGAGCAGGCGCTCTCGGGCGCACCCGACTCCGACGGCGAACGGTTCCGCGTGACGGCCATCCTGGGAGAAGAGCAGTGACCGACATCACGAAGCTGAGCGCCGCGGCGCTCGCCGACGCCCTCGTGGCGCGCGACGTCTCGAGCGTCGAGGCCACCCAGGCGCACCTCGACCGAATCCAGGCGGTGGACGGCGACGTCCACGCCTTCCTGCACGTCAACCAGAACGCGATCGCCGCGGCGAAGTCGATCGACTCCCGCCGTGCCGCCGGTGACGACCTCGGTCCGCTCGCCGGCGTGCCGATCGCGATCAAGGACGTCCTGTGCACGCAGGACATGCCCACGACGTCCGGCTCGAAGATCCTCGAAGGCTGGGTGCCGCCGTACGACGCCACCCCGGTCGCGAAGCTCCGTGCCGCCGGCCTCGTGCCGCTCGGCAAGACGAACATGGACGAGTTCGCCATGGGCTCGACGACCGAGTTCTCGGCGTACGGCCCGACGCACAACCCGTGGGACCTCGACCGCATCCCCGGTGGCTCCGGTGGTGGTTCGGCGGCCGCGGTCGCCGCGCACGAGGCACCGCTCGCCCTCGGCTCGGACACCGGTGGCTCGATCCGCCAGCCGGGCGCCGTCACCGGAACCGTCGGCGTGAAGCCGACCTACGGCGGGGTGAGCCGCTACGGCGCGATCGCCCTGGCCTCCAGCCTCGACCAGGTCGGCCCGGTGTCGCGCACCGTCCTCGACGCCGCGCTGCTGCACGACGTCATCGGCGGACACGACCCGCGTGACTCCACGAGCATCCCCGACGCCTGGCCGTCGATGGCGGCCGCTGCGCGCGAGGGCCTGCAGGCGGACACGCTGCGCGGCCTGCGCGTCGGCGTGGTGAAGGAGCTCGCCGGTGGCGAGGGCTTCCAGGCGGGCGTCACCCAGCGCTTCCACGAGACGGTCGCCCTGCTCGAGTCGGCCGGTGCCGTCGTCGTCGAGATCGACGCCCCGTCGTTCGCCTACGCGATCAGCGCGTACTACCTGATCCTCCCGGCCGAGGCGTCGTCGAACCTCGCGAAGTTCGACTCCGTGCGCTTCGGGCTCCGCGTGACGCCCGAGAACGGTGCCACCGTCGAGGACGTCATGGCCGCCACGCGCGAGGCCGGTTTCGGTCCCGAGGTGAAGCGCCGCATCATCCTCGGCACCTACGCGCTGAGCGCCGGCTACTACGACGCCTACTACGGGTCGGCGCAGAAGGTCCGCACCCTCGTGCAGCGCGACTTCCAGGCCGCGTTCGAGCAGGTCGACCTGCTGGTCAGCCCGTCGGCCCCGACGACCGCGTTCCCGATCGGTGAGCGCATCGACGACCCGCTGGCGATGTACCTCAACGACCTGACGACGATCCCGGCGAACCTCGCCGGCGTCCCGGGCATGAGCATCCCGAACGGCCTCGCTCCCGAGGACTCGCTCCCCACGGGCGTGCAGCTCATGGCACCGCAGCGCGAGGACGCCCGGCTCTACCGGTACGGCGCCGCCCTCGAACGCCTGCTCGAGCAGCAGTGGGGTCGCCCGCTCATCGACAGCATCCCGGACCTCGACCAGAGTCAGCAGTCCGCTGCGCAGGAAGGTGTGATCTGATGGCGCAGAAGGACGCGCTGATGGACTTCGACGAGGCACTCCGGCTGTACGAGCCGGTCCTCGGGTTCGAGGTCCACGTCGAGCTCGCGACGAAGACCAAGATGTTCTCGGACGCGCCGAACTTCTTCGGCGGCGAGCCGAACACGAACGTGACGCCGGTCGACCTCGGGCTCCCCGGGTCGCTGCCGGTCGTCAACTCGCAGGCCGTGCGGTACTCGATCCAGCTCGGGCTCGCGCTCGGCTGCTCGATCGCCGAGTCCTCGCGGTTCGCCCGGAAGAACTACTACTACCCGGACAACCCGAAGAACTACCAGATCTCGCAGTACGACGAGCCGATCGCGTACGAGGGCGAGGTCGAGGTCGAGCTCGCCGACGGCACCATCTTCACCGTGCCGATCGAGCGCGCCCACATGGAAGAGGACGCCGGCAAGCTGACGCACGTCGGCGGTGCCACGGGCCGCATCCAGGGCGCCGAGTACTCGCTCGTCGACTACAACCGTGCCGGGGTCCCGCTCGTCGAGATCGTCACGAAGCCGATCTTCGGCGCCGAGGAGCGCGCACCCGAGCTCGGTGCGGCGTACGTGCAGGTCATCCGTGACCTCGTCCGGGCCCTCGGCGTCTCCGAGGCCCGCATGGAACGCGGCAACCTCCGCTGCGACGCGAACATCTCGCTGCGTCCCCGCGGGCAGGAGAAGCTCGGCACGCGCACGGAGACGAAGAACGTCAACTCGTTCCGGGCCGTCGAGCGGGCCATCCGCTACGAGATCCAGCGCCAGGCCGCGATCCTCGCCGCCGGTGGCTCGATCACGCAGGAGACCCGGCACTGGCACGAGGACACCGGTCGCACCTCGGCCGGCCGTCCGAAGTCCGACGCCGACGACTACCGCTACTTCCCGGAGCCCGACCTGCTCCCGGTCGTGCCGGACCCGGCCGTGATCGAGGAGCTCCGCGCTTCCCTGCCCGAGGCCCCGGTGGCACGTCGCCGTCGGCTCAAGGGCGACTGGGGGTTCACCGACCTCGAGTTCCAAGACGTCGTGAACGGCGGGCTGCTCGACGAGGTCGAGGGGACCGTCGCCGCCGGTGCCGCACCGCAGGCCGCCCGCAAGTGGTGGACGGGTGAGATCAGCCGTGTCGCGAACACGCGGGACGCCGCCCCCGGTGATCTCGTCTCGCCGCAGCACGTCGCCGAGCTCATCGCCCTCGTCGAATCCGGTGACCTGACCGACCGCCTGGCACGCCAGGTCCTCGAAGGCGTCATCGCCGGCGAAGGGTCGCCGTCGCAGGTCGTCGAGTCGCGTGGGCTCAAGGTCGTGTCGGACGACTCGGCGCTCACCGCCGCGGTCGACCAGGCGCTCGCCGCGCAGCCCGACGTCCTCGCCAAGATCAAGGACGGCAAGGTCCAGGCCGCCGGCGCCATCATCGGCGCCGTCATGAAGGCCATGCAGGGCCAGGCGGACGCCGCCCGGGTCCGCGAGCTGGTGCTGGAGCGCGCGCAGCAGTCGTAGACGAGTTCAGGCCACGAACGGAAGGCGCGGTGCCGGCTGGCACCGCGCCTCCCGTCGATCCTGGGGACGCGTCAGCGACCCGGTGACAGGATGAGTCGTGTCCGCAACGATCCGCGCCATCGGTACCGCCGTCCCCGAGACGACACTCGAGCAGGCTGCGGTGCGCGACCTCTTCGCGTCGCAGCCCGACCTGGGCCGGCTCGGCAGGCGGCTCGTCCCCGCCGCGTTCGACGCCTCCGCCGTGGAGCACCGGCACACGGTGCTCGAGGAACTCGACAGCACGCGGCCGTCCGGTGCCTTCCGCGACGACCACGGCGTGCTGCGGTCCCCGTCGACCGGCACCCGGAACGACCGGTACCGCGAGCTCGCCCCGGCCCTGTTCGTGGCGGCCGCCCGCGACGCCGTGGACCGCGCGGGTGTGACACCCGAGTCGATCACCCACGTGGTGACCGTCTCGTGCACCGGGTTCACCCAGCCCGGCCCCGACCTCGACGTCGTCACCGAACTCGGCATCCCGCGCACGGTCTTCCGCCAGCACATCGGGTTCATGGGGTGCTGCGCGGCGTTCCCGGCGCTCCGCATCGCTGCGGCGTTCGCCGAGTCGGTGCCGTCCGCCGTGGTGCTCGTCGTCTGCGCCGAGCTCTGCACGCTGCACGTCCGGGCGAGCGACGACCCGGACCAGATCGTCGCCAACAGCGTCTTCGGGGACGGTGCGGCGGCCGCCGTGGTCACCGCCGACGGCCCTGGCCTCCGCCTGGACGACTTCGCGACGACGGTCGTGCCCGAGGGCGCGTCCGAGATGGCGTGGAACATCGGCGACGAGGGCTTCGAGATGGTGCTCAGCACGGCCGTCCCGAAGCTCGTCGGCGCCACAGTCGCCGAGGCCGTCGCACCGCTGCTGTCCGCCGTGGGCTCCGCCGCCGTCGACGTCCCGACCTGGGCCGTGCACCCGGGCGGTCGCGCGATCCTCGACCGGACGCAGGTCGCCTTCGGGCTGCCGGACGCCGCCCTCTCGGCGAGCCGTGCCGTCCTGCGCGACCACGGGAACGTCTCGAGTGCCACCGTGCTCTTCGTGCTCCGCCAGGTGCTCGACGACGGCATCGACGACGGTGCCCCCGTCATCGCGCTCGCGTTCGGGCCGGGCCTGACGGTCGAGGCCGCCCGACTGACCGCCGTCGGCAGCACGCGACCGTCGATCCCGACCCGTGAGCAGGACGAACCGGCCAAGGCGGCGACGGCAGCGACCCGCGACCACGCGGTCGAGACGGCGACCACGGGCGTCTCGTGAGCCGCACCGAGGGGATCGACCCGCGCCTCCCGGCCGTCGACCTGACCACGCGCGCACTGGACCTCCACGAACTCATGGACGACCCGGACTGCGACCCGCGCGCGCTCGCGCGGACGTTCCGACGCTTCGCCGTGGTGAACGCACTCGTGAGCGGCTGGCGCTCCGCGTGGCGGACGCACGTCGCGCCGGCGCTCCCCGCGAACGGGCGGGGACGCGTGCTCGACCTCGGGTGCGGCGGCGGCGACCTCGCGCGGGCGCTCGTCCGGTGGGCTGCCGCCGACGGGTTCGACGTCGAGGTCGTCGGGGCCGACCCGGACGCGCGGGCGATCGACGCGGCGACCCGGTCCACCCCGCGCGGTGTCACCTTCCGGCAGCAGTCGAGCGCCGAGCTCATCGCCGCGGGGGAGCGGTTCGACGTCGTCGTGTCGAACCACGTGCTGCACCACCTCGGCGACGAGGAGCGGCGTGGGTTCCTCGCGGACTCCGAACAGCTGGCGACGAGCCGCAGCCTGCACTCGGACATCCGGCGGTCGCGCTCGGCCTACCGGGCGTACGCGGTCGGTTCGACGTTGGTCGCGGCCGGCACCTTCGTGCGGGTCGACGGGTTGCGCTCGATCCGGCGGAGCTTCACGCTGCCGGAACTCCAGGACGTCCTGCCCTCCGGGTGGCGGGCGGAGCGGGCAGCTCCGCACCGGGTCCTCGCGATCCGCGACGCCTGACGTCCCCGGAGGGCGCTAGCGTCGCTGCATGGCCACGCCCCACCTGCACCGCGTCGCGGTCCTCGTGCTCGACGGGGCGAAGCCGCTCGACGTCGGGATCCCGGCGCAGGTCTTCTCGAACCGCCCGAGCATGCCGTACGAGGTCCGGGTGTGCGGCCCCCGCGTGGGTCGCATCGCCGGGGGAGACGGCCTCGCGTACGCGGTCGACCACGGGCTGGACGCCCTCGAGTGGGCCGAGACGGTCTTCGTGCCCGGGTACCGGTTCCCCGCGGACACGCCACCGCCCGCCGACGTGGTGGCGGCGCTCGGGCAGGCGCACGAGCGGGGCGTCCGGATCGCGGCGATCTCCACCGGGGCGTTCGCCCTGGCCGCCGCCGGACTGCTCGACGGCCGTCGTGCGACCACGCACTGGCACTACACGCGGGTGCTCCGCGACCGGTACCCCGAGGTCGACGTGGACGAGGACGTGCTGTTCGTCGACGCCGGGTCGGTCCTGACGAGTGCGGGCGCGGCGAGCGGGATCGACCTGTGCCTGCACATCGTCCGGCAGGACCACGGGGTCGGGCTGTCGAACCACGTCGCACGGCGGCTCGTGAGTGCCCCGTACCGGAGCGGCGGGCAGGCGCAGTACGTCCCGCGGAGCATGCCCGAGCCCCTCGGAGACGTCTTCGCCGAGACGCGGGAGTGGGCGCTCCGGCACCTCGCCGACCCGCTGACGCTCGAGGTCCTCGCCCGGAACGCGACGGTCTCGCCGCGGACGTTCTCGCGGCGCTTCGTCGAGGACACCGGGTACACGCCGATGCAGTGGGTGCTCCGGGCTCGGGTCGACCTCGCACGGGAGCTGCTCGAGCGCTCGGACCTCGCCGTCGACCAGGTCGCCGAGCGGGCGGGGCTCGGGTCGGACGCCAACCTGCGGACGCACTTCCGTCGGATCCTCGGGACCTCGCCGACCGAGTACCGGCGGACCTTCCAGGACTGACCGCGTCGCCGCGGTGGTGGCGACATCCTTTCGAACGCTGGCTTCCCAGCCACTGGAGCCGCGCCTCCCGGGCCGTGAGCATGGACCGCGGAACGAAAGGAAGTCCACATGACCCGCATCGCGATCAACGGCTTCGGCCGCATCGGCCGCAACACCCTCCGCGCGCTCCTCGCCCGGGGAGGCGACGACCTCGACGTCGTCGCCGTCAACGACCTCACCGCACCCGAGACGCTCGCCCACCTGTTCCGGTACGACTCCGCGCTCGGCCCGTTCGCCGGGACCGTCGAGGTCGACGGGGACACCCTCGTCGTCGACGGACGGCGCATCCGCGTCCTCGCGTCGCGCGAGCCGTCGGAGCTCCCGTGGGGCGACCTCGGCGTCGAGGTCGTGCTCGAGTCGACCGGCCGGTTCACCGCGCGCGACGCAGCGGCGGGACACCTGACCGCGGGAGCCCGCCGCGTCCTCATCAGCGCGCCCGCCACCGGCGCGGACGCCACCATCGCGTACGGCGTGAACTCCGACGTGTACGACCCGGCGGTGCACACCGTCGTCTCGAACGCCTCGTGCACGACGAACGCGCTCGCGCCGCTGGCGTCGGTGCTCGACGACCTCGCGGGCATCGAGCACGGGTTCATGACGACCGTGCACGCCTACACGCAGGAGCAGAACCTGCAGGACGGTCCGCACCGCGACCTGCGTCGGGCGCGTGCCGCCGGGGTGAACATCGTGCCGACCTCGACCGGAGCGGCCAAGGCCATCGGGCTCGTGCTGCCGCGGCTCGACGGCAAGCTGTCGGGTGACGCGATCCGGGTGCCGGTGCCGGTGGGGTCGATCGTCGAGCTGAACACCGTGGTGTCGCGGGACGTCACCGTCGAGGAGGTCAACGAGGCCTACCGTGCTGCCGCCGCGGGGCCGCTCGCGGGCGTGCTCGCGTTCACGGCGGACCCGCTCGTGTCGACGGACATCACGGGGCGGCCGGAGTCGAGCGTGTTCGACTCGCTGCTCACCCGTGTCGACGAGGGGCGGCACGTGAAGGTGGTCGCCTGGTACGACAACGAGTGGGGGTTCTCGAACCGGGTGGTCGACATGCTGGGGCTGCTGGCGCGCGCGTAGCGCGGCGCGCGCGGCGCGGCGCGCGGCGCGCCCCGCGCGGC